>NZ_JACFYX020000010.1:0-211069 GCF_015712105.2 Pseudomonas chaetocerotis | reverse complement strand
ATGCTCGCCGATGGCCAGTTGCGGCTGTTCCAGCAACTGCTCCAGCAGGCGGATGAAGCGCTGATGCAGACGCTCCACCGTGGCTGCTTCGAACAGATCCAGGGCGTAGTTCCAGTTGCCGGCCAGCGCTTCGCCCGGGCCTTCCCAGGTGTGCAGGGCCAGGTCGAACTGCGCGCTGCCGCTGTCCAGGGCGATCAGCTCGGCACGCAGGTCGGCGGTCAGTTGCAGGCTGTCCTGCGGGCGCTGCTGATGGTTGTAGAGCACTTGGAACAGCGGGTTGTGGCTGAGGCTGCGCTCGGGCTGCAACGCCTCGACCAGTTGCTCGAAAGGCAGCGCCTGATGCGCCTGGGCGCCCTGCGCCGTACGCAGCACCTGCGCCAGCAGCTGGTTGAAGCTCTGCTCGCCGCTCAGCTCGCTGCGCAGCACCTGGGTGTTGACGAAGAAGCCGATCAGCCCCTGGGTTTCGCTCTGTGTACGCCCGGAGATGGGCACGCCGACACGCAGGTCGCGCTGCCCGCTGGTGCGCTGCAACAGCACCTTGTAGGCCGCTAGCAACACGGTGAACGGCGTGCAGCCCTGTTGCCGGGCCAGCTCGCGCACGCGCGCCGCCAGCGCGGGCTCCACGCGAAAGGCCAGGCGCGCGCCACGGAAGCTTTGCTGCGCCGGGCGCGGATGATCGCAGGGCAGCTCCAGCAACGGCTGCTCGTCGCCCAGTTGTTCGCGCCAGTAGGCCAGTTGCCGCTCGCCTTCGCCGGCATCCAGGCAAGCGCGCTGCCACAGGGCATGGTCGGCGTAACTCAGCGGCAGCTCGGCAAGTGCGGCTGGTTCGCCCTGCACACGCGCGTGGTAGAACTGCGCCAGTTCGGTCAACAGCAGCTGGATCGACCAGCCGTCGGCGATGATGTGGTGCAGACAGACCAGCAGCGCATGCCGCTGCTCATCCTGGCGCAGCAAACCGATGCGCCACAGCGGCGCCTGCTCGAGATCGAACGGGCGCTGGGCGAACTCACGCGCCAGGGCGGCAAAGTCATCGCCCTGCAGCAGCTCCAGTTTCAGTGCCGACGCTGCTTCGACGCACTGACGCGGGTTGCCGTCGGCATCGGCGAAGAAGCGCGTGCGCAGGCTCGGGTGACGCTGCGCCAGATCGCCGAAGGCGCCCAGCAGCGCGGCCTCGTCCAATGGCCCCTGCAATTGCAGGGCACCCGGCAGGTGATAGGCGCTGTTGCCCGGCTGCAGCTGTTCGAGGAACCACAGGCGCTGCTGCGCGTAGGACAGCACGCTGCCCTCGGCATCGGCCGCATCCGGCGGGATCGGCAGCGCCGAGGCGTCGAGCCCCTGTTCGCGCAGCTTGTCGAGGAAGGCGCGGCGCTGCTGCGGCCCCAGGCCGAGAAAGCGACGCGACAGCAGCAGGGCTTTGTCATGCAACAGGTTCACTGAATTTCCTCCAGAGCGCTCATCAGGTCGTCGAGCGCATCCAGCCGTTCATCGTTGAGGGCCTGGCTTTCCAGGGTGCGGATCAGGCTGGCCATGGCGGCCACGGTGGTGGCCTCGAAGGCCTGCGCCAGCGGCACCGTGACGCCGCGCGTCTCGCGGATCAGCGCCAGCAGGCGGGTGGCCAGCAGCGAGTGGCCACCGAGTTCGAAGAAGTGGTCGTGACGGCCGACCTGCTCCACCTTGAGCAGGTCGCGCCAGAGCTGCGCCAGGTGCTGTTCCAGCTCGCCCTGTGGCGCCTCGACGCTGCGCACCTGCGCCTCGGGTGCCGGCAGCGCGCGGCGATCCAGCTTGCCGTTGGCGTTGAGCGGCAGACGCGGCAACAGGATGATCTGCGCCGGCACCATGAAGGCCGGCAACTGCGCAGCCAGGGCCTCACGCAGCGCCTGCATCTCGATCCGCTGGCCGGCATCGGCCACGCCATAGGCGATCAGCTGCGTACCGGCTGCTCCCTCATGGGCGACCACCACCGCCTGACGCAGCGGCGCATTGGCCAACAGGCAGGCTTCGATCTCGCCCAGCTCGATGCGCTGTCCACGGATCTTCACCTGGAAGTCCACCCGGCCGACGTATTCGAGCTGGCCCTCGGCGTTCCAGCGCGCCAGGTCGCCACTGCGGTACAGGCGCTCACCCGGTGTGCCGAAGGGGTCGGGCACGAAGCGTTCGGCCGTCAGCCCCGGGCGCGCGGCATAACCACGGCCCACGCCGGTGCCGCCGATGTACAGCTCGCCGACCACGCCAGCGGGCAACAGCTCGAGGTCGCCGCCCAGCACGTACAGGCGGTTGTTGTCGGTCGGCCGGCCAATGGCGATGGGCTGCCGACGGGCCGGCGCCGCATCCAGGCGGTACAGCGCCACGTCGTCGGCGCACTCGGCCGGGCCGTAGGCGTTGATCATCGGTACCTGCGGGTAGCGGGCGAACCAGCGCGTGGCCAACTCATGGCTCAGCGCCTCGCCGGTGGGCAACAGCCAGCGCAGTGCCGGCAGCGCCACGGACGCAGCTTCGAGCATGCCGTCGATCACCGCCGGCACCGCCTCCAGCACGCTCACCCCGGTATCAGCGACGCACGCGAGCAAGGCCTGCGGGTCGTGGGTGATGGCATCGGGGATGATCTCCAGCGCGCCACCGAACAGCGGTGCGGTGAGCAGCTGCCAGACCGAGATATCGAAGCCGGTGGCGGCGGTCTGGGCGATCACGTCCGCTTTGCCGAGCTGCAGGTACGGCACCTTGGCCAACTGGTTGTTGAGCATGCCGCGCTGGTTGACCATCACCCCTTTTGGCTCGCCAGTGGAGCCGGAGGTGTAGATCAGGTAAGCCAGATGCTCAGGGCCGGCGTAGCGCCCGGGGTTGTCGCGGCGGCCATGCTCCAGCAAGTCCTCATAGACCAGCACGCGCGGCGGCTGCGGCAGTTCGGCGAGCATCGCCTGAACCTGCGCCAGTTGCTCGCGCGGGGTGATCAGCACCGGCGCGGCGCTGCTGGCCAGCATGCGCGCGCTGCGCGCCGGCGGATGGCGCTCGTCCAGCGCCAGGTAGGCGGCACCGGCCTTGAATGCGCCGATGATCAGGCTCAGCAGCGGCAGACCACGGGGCGCATACAGCGCCACCACGTCATCGAACTGCACACCGCACTCGATCAGGCCATGGCCGATGCGGTTGGCCCGCTCGTTGAGTTCGAGGTAGGACAGCGTCTGCCCCTGGCAGCGGGCCACGGTACGTGCGCCCTGCTGCTGCACCTGCGCCTCGAAACGCGCCAGGTAGCTCTGCGCATACCAGTGCGGCTGCATGGCGCCCTGGCCCAGTCGGCACAGGGCGTCGCGCTCGTTTTCATCGAGCAGGCGCAGCTCGCTCAACGAACGCTGCGGCGCCTCGCTCAGCTGCAGCAGCAGACGACGGAAATGCTCGACCAGTACCTGCATGTCGGCCACGGCGAACTGCTGGGTATCGAAGCTCAGTTGCAGGATCAGGCTGGCACCCGGCAGCAGCACCACGGTCAACGGATAGTTGGTGTGGGTGCGGTTGGCCAGCGGCGTGATGCGGTAGGTTTCAACGGCCTCCTGCACCTCGCCACCGAGCGGCACGTTCTCGAACACGAACAGGCTGTCGAACAGCGGCTGGCCGCGCGGCGTATCGGCAAGGTTCTGCACCTCGGCCAGGGACAGCTGCTCATGCTGACGCATGCCGGCGTTCTGCGCTTGCAGCGCCTGCAAGAGGTGCAGGCCTGTCACTGCCTCGCCCGGCACTCGAACGCGCAGCGGCAAGGTATTGATGAACAGCCCCAGCGCCTCTTCGATACCTTCCAGCTCGGTGGGTCGCCCCGCCACAGTGACGCCGAACAGCACATCGTCGCGCCCGCTGTAGCGCATCAGCAGCAGCGCCCAGGCCGCCTGGACGAAGGTGTTGACGGTCAGCTGATGACGCCGCGCCTGCTCGGCCAGCGCGCGGGTCTGCCCGGCATCGAGCGCGAGGCTGACATCGCGCATGCCCGCCTCGCCCTGCTGGCGGCGATAAGGCAGCGGCGTGACCGTGTCGAAGCCGGCCAGCGCATCGTGCCAGTAGCGGCGGCTGGCCGCCTCGTCCTGGCGTGCGAGCCAGGCGATGAAGTCGCGATAAGGCCGCGCTGGGGGCAGTTGCAGGCTGCGCCCGAGCAGGCGAGCGCGGTACTGGGCGAAGAACTCCGCCAGCATCAGGCCCCGACACCAGGCGTCGATCAGGGCATGGTGATGGCTCTGCACGATGCGCAGATCGGCTTCGGCGAACTTCACCAGGCGCAGACGCAGCAAAGGCGCCTGGGTGAAATCGAAGCCGCGCTGACGCTCCTCGCGCAGGATCGCCTGCAACCTGGCCTCGGCTTCATCGCGCGGCAGCTCGCTGAAGTCGAGGAACTGCACGGGCGAAGGCACCTGGCGCAGCACCAGCTGATGCGGCGTCCCTTCGAGGTTGCAGAAGGCCGTGCGCAACGCCGGGTGACGCTGCACCACCTGCTGCCAGGCATGGGTGAAGGCCTCTACGTCCAGCGCGCTGGCCACGGCGTACTGGTCCTGCATCAGGTAGATGCCGCTGCCCTGCTCCAGCTGGCTGTGCAGCAGAATGCCCTGCTGCATCGGTGCCAGCGGGAACAGGTCTTCGATCTGCTGCGGCGCATGAGGCAGCGCGTCGAGCTGCGCCTGGCCGAGCGTTGCCAGGGGGAAATCGCAAGGTGTCAGGCCACCGGCACCAGGCGCACAGCAATGCTCGATCAGTTGCCGCAGCGCCTGTTCGTAGAGGGCCAGCAGACGCTCGACGCTGCGCGTCTCGAAGCGCGCACGGCTGTAGGTCAGCGCCAGTTGCAGGCAACCACCACGGACCTGGCCGTCGATGGCCAGGGCATTGGCCAGCGGGCCGCTGCCGTCGCGTGGCGAGCCGCTCGCTTCGTCGGCCAGACGCCAGCGTGCAGCGGCTTCGTCATCGAAACGGCCCAGGTAGTTGAAGGTCAGCCCCTCGCCCGTCAGCTCCTCCAACGGGGCCTTGGCCAGGTACTTGAGCACGCCGTAGCCGATGCCCTTGTCCGGCATCTGACGCAGCCCTTCCTTGACCTGCTTGAGGGTAGCGCCGAGGTCATCGCTGGCCTGCAGTGCGACCGGATAGAGACTGGTGAACCATCCCAGCGTGCGGCTCAGGTCGAGCTGATCGCCTTCGCGGCCATGGCCCTCCAGGCTGATCACCGTGCGCCGACGCCCGCTCCACTGCCACAAGGCCTGGGCCAGCGCCGCCAGCAGCACGTCGTTGATCTGCGTGCGGTAAGCCGCCGGCACCTCGACGAGCAGGCGCGCGGTGGTGGCTGCATCGAGCTGCAAGTGCAAATGGCCAGCATCGGCGACCCTGGCACTGCCTTCGGGCCGGTCGCAGGGAAGGCCGGCTTCGGCCGCGCTGAAGCCCTGCCAGTACTCCAGTTGCGCCGCCAGGTCCGCACTGCCGGCCAGGGCCTGCAAATGCGCCGACCACTGCTGGAAGCTCGCGGCCACTGCGGCGAGGCCGACCACCTGTCCGGCCAGTCGCTGCGTGTAGGCCTGCTGCAGATCGTCGAGCAGCACGCGCCAGGACACACCATCGACTGCCAGATGATGCACAGCCAGCAACAGGCGGTTGCGCCCGTCCGGCAACTGCGCCAGTACCGCACGCAGCAGCGGGCCGCGCTCGATATCCAGGCTGCGCTGGGCTTCGTCGCACAGCGCCGGCAGGTCGGCGGCGGCGGCCACCTGGCAGACCCACAGCAGCTCCTGCGCCGGCTGTGCGTCGCGATAGCGCTGCTGCCAGTTGCCCTGCGCATCCTGCTGGAAACTCAGGCGCAGGCTGGCGTGATGGCGCACCACGGCTTGCAGCGCCTCGGCCAGCGCACGCGCATCGAGCGGCTCGTCCGCCGCCAGCAGCAAGGACTGGTTCCAGTGACCGATACGCGCCGGGGGCTGGGCGAAGAAGCGCGCCTGGATCGGCGTCAGGGCGAAGCTGTGCGTCACCTCTGCGCTGGCACTTGCGGGTGCCACTGGCGTCTCTGCAACTACGGCGACTTGCGCCAGCTCAGCAATGCTCTGTTTCTCGAACAGCTGCTTGGGCGTCAGGCGAATGCCCTGGCGCCGCGCACGGGCGATGATCTGCAGGCTAAGAATGGAGTCGCCACCGAGGGCGAAGAAGTTGTCGCGACGACCGACACGCTCGACCTTCAGCACCTGCTGCCAGAGCGCCGCCAGTTGCGTCTCGACGCCCTCGTTCGGCGCCTCGAAGCCCTGCTCTGCCGCCTGCGGCTGCGGCAGCGCCTGACGGTCGAGCTTGCCATTGGCGGTCAGCGGGAAGCGTTCGAGCAGCAGTACATGGCTCGGCAGCATGTAGTCCGGCAGGCGCTCGGCAAGCTGCGCCTGCACCTGTGCGGCGTCGAGAGAAGACTCTTGCGCAACCACATAGGCGAGCAACTGGCCGCGTTCGTCCAGCTGCACATGGGCATCGGCGACGCCCGCCAGGCCACGCAACTGCGCCAAGATCTCACCGAGGGCAACGCGATAACCGCGCACCTTGACCTGATCGTCGCCGCGCCCGATAAATTCGATACGCCCGTCGGCCAGCAGGCGCGCACGGTCGCCGGTGCGATACAGACGCTCACCACTGGCGAAGGGATCGGGCAGGAAACTCGCCGCCGTCAGCCCCGGACGCGCGAGATAGCCGCGCGCCAGGCCAGGCCCGCCCAGGTACAACTCGCCAACCGCACCTTGCGGCAGCGGCGTCATACCAGCGTCCAGCACCAGGGCGCGGACGTTGGGCAATGGCCGGCCAATCGGTACCACGCCGTCCAGCGCTGCCAGCTCGGCGTCCGTGACCTCGTGAGTCAGCACGCCGACCGTGGTTTCGCTGGGGCCGTAGTGGTTGATCACCCTGCACTGCGGACGCAGGCGCTTGACCTCCTTCACCAGCTCGGCCGGCAGCGCTTCGCCGCCGAAGATCAGGGCATGAGCCGGGATGGCCCGCGCCCCCGCGCCAGCCTGCAGCAGGCCGGCCAGATGAGTCGGCACGATCTTGAGAATGCCGACCTGCTGCGCGCTCAGGTAGTCCGCCAGGCTATCGGCGTCGGCCACGCTTTCCGGGCTCAGCAGGTGCAGGGTCCGCCCGGACAGCAGCGCACCGAACAGCACGGTATGACCCAGGTCGGCCGCCACCGTGGAGACCATCGCCATGCTCGCCTCAGGCGCCAGTGCCAGTTGTTCCAGCAAACCTTGTACGTAGTCGGCCAGGGCCGCATGGCTGATCACCGCGCCCTTGGGCTGGCCGGTGGTGCCGGAGGTGTAGATCAGGTAGGCCGCCTGTAGCGGATGCACCGGCACCGTTGGCGCATCGCTGGGCTGCTGGCGCCACGGCGCGTCGGCGCTGAAGTCCAGCCGTGGGCCGGCGAAGGATTGCGCCGACGCGGACTCAGCGAGCAATACGACGCAGGCGCTGTCGGCTAGGACGAACGCCTGGCGCTGCGCCGGCCAGGCTGGATCGAGCGGCACGAAGGCGGCGCCTACCTTGAGCGCGGCCAGCAGGCCGATGACGAAAGCCGGCGAACGCTGCAGGCACAGGCCGACGCGCTGCTCCGGCGCCACGCCGAGGGCGAGCAGATGCTGCGCCAGCTGATTGGCCTGGGCGTCCAGCGCGGCGAAGCTGCAGGGCACGCCGTCGTGCATCAGTGCCACGGCCTCGCCGTGCACCTGCGGCTGCCACAGGTCGAGCACCTGCGCAGCGGCGAACCTGCGCTCGACGCCCACGACCTGCGACGGCTGTGCCGTCAGTTGCAGGCTGGCCAGCGGCGCTTGCGGCTGCGCCAGCAGTTGCTCCAGCAGATGTTCGAAATCGGCGGCGAAACCAGCGATGCGCTGCGCCTCGAACAGATCCTGCGCATAGGTGAAAGCCGCCTCGATGCCCTCGGGCAAATCGGTGATGTCCAGCCCCAGATCGAAGTGCGCGGCCTGCTCGTCCAGCTGGTGCGCGCTGAGGGTCACTTCGGGCAGGGCCAGGTCCTGGGCCAGGGCGAACTGCTGGGTGAACTTCACCTGGAACAGCGGGTTGTGGCTCAGGCTGCGCTGCGGCGCCAGCGCGTCGACCAGTTGCTCGAAGGGCAGCAACTGGTGATCCTGCGCGCCGAGGGCCGCTGCCCGAACCTGGGCCAGGACATCGGTGAAGCGGTGCTCACCGCCGAACTCGCTGCGCAGCACCTGGGTGTTGACGAAAAAGCCAATCAGCGCCTCGGTTTCCCGGCACACGCGCCCGGCACTGGGCACGCCAATGCGGATGTCGCGCTGGCCACTGTAACGCTGCAGCTGCACCTTGAAGGCGGCCAGCAGCAGCATGAACAGGGTGATGCCCTGATCCGCGGCGTGCGCGCGCAGGCGCTGGCTCAGCGCCTCACCGAGCCGAATGGCGTGGCGCGCGCCGCGATGGCTTTGCCGAGCCGGGCGCGGATGGTCGGCAGGCAGTTGCAGCAACGGCTGTTCGTCTCCCAGCTGCTGCTTCCAATAAGTCAGCTGACGCTCGCCCTCGCCCGCCTGCAGCCAGCGCCGCTGCCAGATGGCGTAGTCGGCGTACTGCACCGGCAGGGCCGGCAGGTTCGCCGCCTGGCCGAGGACATGGGCGGCGTAGAGCTGGGCGAACTCGCGGATCAGCACCTGGATCGACCAGCCGTCGCAGATGATGTGATGCATCACCAGCAGCAGGCGCTGATCGTCCTCACCCATCCGCACCAGGGCGAGGTGCCACAAGGGCCCCTGCTGCAGATCCAGTGGCAGGTTCATCCGCTCATCGCGCAGGCGCGCCAGTGCTGCTTCGCTATCTACCTCGCCACGCAGGTCGAAACGTGTCAGGTCGACGGTAAAGGGCGGATCGATGCGCTGCAGCGGTACGCCATCCTCTTCGCCAGCGACGAAACGCGTGCGCAGGCTCTCGTGGCGACTGACCAGGTCATCGAAGCTGCGCTGCAGCGCCGTCTCGTCGAGTCGGCCCTGAAAGCGCAGTTCACCACCCAGCCGGTAGGCGCTGGCGTCACCCTGCAAGCGCTCGAGAAACCACAGGCGCTGCTGCGCATAGGATTGCGCGCACTGTGCGTCACGCGCCTCGCCCAGCAGTGCCGGCATCTGCCGCGTCGTACGCGGCTGCGCCGCGACCCAGGCACTGAATTCCCCCAGGCGCGGCCGCTCGAACAGGCTGTCGGCCTGCAACTCCAGCCCCAGCTCGGCGTTGAGACGCGCCAGCACCTGCATCACGCCCACCGAATCCCCGCCGCGCGCGAAGAAGTGATCGCCCGGCTCCAGGTCCGTGTAACCCAGCACCTCCTGCCAGGCCTGCAGCACCTGCGGTAGCACGGCGCCGGCTTGCGACGCCGGACAGGCCGCATCGGCCCCTTGCAGGCGCCCCTTGTACCACTGTGCGAAGATCGCCAGGCTGCCGTTCTGCCAGCCACTGCGGCAGGCCGAGCGCTGCAGCTTGCCGCTGGTGGTACGCGGCAAGGTGCCCGGCTCGAGCAGCAGGATCAGCTGTGGCGCCAGCTGGAAACGCTCGCCCACGCCATCGGCGATGCGCTGGCAGATCATCTCGGCGCTGATCAGCTTGCGCACGTTGCGGCTGATCTCCAGCGCCAGGCCGACACCCTCCTGCCCCTGCTCGTCGGTGACGGCGAACGCGGCGATACGCCCCTGGCGCAGCAGCTCGATGTCCTGCTCCAGGGCCTGCTCGATGTCCTGCGGGTAATGGTTCTGGCCATTGAGAATGATCAGATCCTTCAGGCGCCCGGCGATGAACAGCTGACGCTCGCGCACCACGCCCAGATCGCCGGTACGTAGCCAGCGCTGACCATCACGTTCGACGAAGGCCTCGGCGGTCGCTTCAGGGTTGCGCCAGTAGCCCTGGGCGATGCTTGGCCCGGCGAGCCAGATTTCGCCGACCTGATCGTCCCCCAGCACCTCCAGCGTCTGCGGCTCGACGATGCGCAGCGGGTGCTCGGTATCGCTCCAGCCACAGGCCGGCAGGCAGCTGTCCGCCTGGCCCGCTGTCGTGCCGGCGAACGCTTCCACCTGCGGTTCACGCTCGGCAGCATCGACGCACACATACAGCGTCGCTTCGGCCAGGCCGTAACTCGGCGCCAGCGCCTGGGCGCGGAAACCCGCTGCCGCGAAGCGCTGACTGAAGGCCTGCAGGGTGTCCAGGCGGATTGGCTCGGAGCCGGAGAACGCCAGGCGCCAGCTGCTCAGATCGAGCGCTTCCAGGCTGCTCTGCGGCACGCGTTCGGCGCACAGGCGATAGGCGAAATCCGGCCCGCCGGAGAAGGTGCCGCCGTATTGGCTGATGGCCTGCAACCAGCGCGCCGGCCTGGCGAGGAAGAAGTTCGGCGCCATCAGCGTCAGGCTGCCGCCATGCAGGATCGGCAGCAGCAGCCCGGCCATCAGGCCCATGTCGTGATACAGCGGCAGCCAGCTGACCCAGGATTCTTCCCGAGTGGCGCTGAAGCCGCGACTCATGCTGCGCTCGTTGGCGAGCAGGTTGGCATGGCTGACCATCACGCCCTTGGGCGCACGGGTGGAGCCCGAGGTGTATTGCAGGAAGGCCAGCGCATCGCTGGCGATCAGGCGCGGCTGGTAGCCGGCGCGGTCGCAAGCATCGACATCCTCGATGGCGATCAGCGCCGCGCCAGGCACGAGCAGTGGTTGCAATGCCGCCTGGCAACGCAGGATCACCTCGCGCGGCGCCAGCACCACAGAGGGCTGGGCATCGAGCAGGATGCCGGTGAGGCGCTCGATATGCATCTGCCGGTTGTTCTCCGGCGGGAAGGCCGGCACCGCGATCACGCCGGCATACAGGCAGCCGAAGAAGGCAGCGGCGTAATCGGCACCGCTGGGCAGCATCAGCACGCAACGCTCGCCACCCTGACAGCCCATGCGCTGCTGCAGCAGGCCGGCGATGGCCAGCGCCTGCTCGCGCAGTTCGGCGTACGTCGTCAGCAGCGGCTCGCCCTGATCCGCCACGATATGCCGGATGGCCACACGGCCCGGCGCGCGCTCGGCGTGATAATCCAGAATATCGGCAAAATGCTGCGCCTGATCCACCATCGATCTCATCTCGTCACCCGTGAAAACTCGTGCCTGCGTACGGCCCGGCAGCAACTGCCGAACCGCTCGCGGAAGAAGGAAAAAACTGCGTCAGCCGACTAGCTGAGCGACCCTGCGGCCAGACGCAGCGAATCGCGCACCTGTGTGCCGGCGGGCTCGACGAACATCGCGCTGACCAACTCCTCGGAGCGCATGGCCAGCACCGACAGCAGGGTGTCGCTGAGGCCATGGCTGCCCTCGCAGCCGCCTTGCAGGAAGATCTGCGCCTGGCAGTCCACTCGCAGCGGCAGGCGATACCGGCGGTCGACCGCATCGCCTTCGATGTAGTCGGCGAAACCCGCCAGCAGGGTGCGGTGATAGTCACGGCGGTAGCCGGTGGCGAGGATCACCGCATCGAAGCGCTCGCTGTGCTGGTCGCCGTCCAGGGTGTTGCGCAGGCTCAGTTCCACCGCGTTGTCGTCGGTGGCAACGGCCATGACTTCACGGTGAGTGAGCAACCTGTGAGGGTGCTGACCCCGGACCTTCTGCTGGTAGAACAGGTGGTAGATCTTCTCGATCAGCTCCAGGTCGACCACCGAATAGTTGGTGTTGCGGTACTCGTCGAGCATCTGCGCGCGCTGCACGGGGCTTTGGGCGAAGATGCGGTCGGTGAAGTCGGCATTGAAGATCTCGTTGACGAACGGGCTGTCGTCAGACGGTTTGAGGCTACCGCCGCGCACCAGCAGGCTGGCCTCGATCTGCGGGAAGCGGCACGCCAAGTCATGGAAGATTTCCGCAGCGCTCTGCCCGCCACCGATGACGGCAATACGTCGCGGACGACTGCCATCGCCCAGCAGGGCATCGAGCGCGCCCAGGTAGCGCGAGGAATGCACGATGCGCGGGTCAGTCATGCCGGCGAACGCCGCCGGAATCTGCGCCACGCCACCGATACCCAGCACCAGGTTGCGCGCGCGGCGACGCGTGCTCTGCCCGTCGCTGCCACGCGCGACCACCTCGACACCGGCACAGACGCCAGCGCTGTAGAACGGCTCGATGCTGGTCACCTCCTCGCCGTAATGCACCTGCCCGGCGAATGCATCGGCGGCCCAGCCGAGGTAGTCGTTGAACTCCTCGCGACTAGGGTAGAAGGTCTTCAGGTTGATGAAGTCCTCCAGGCGCCCGCATGCCTTGAGGTAGCTGATGAAGGTGAAGCGGCTGGCCGGATTGCGCAGGGTGGCAAGATCCTTGAGGAAGGAGATCTGCATGCTCGAGCCGTCGATCAGCATGCCTTCATGCCAGCTGAATGAAGTCTTGCGCTCGATGAAGCAGACGCTGGGCTCTCGCCCACTGCGCTGGGCGAACTCTTCGGTGGCGATGGCCAGTGCCAGGTTCGAGGGCCCGAAGCCAACCCCGATATAGTCATGAACGAGCCCCATAAATCCTCCCGATATCTGCGTGCTGAATGGGTGGTTCGCCAGCCGGAATGACTGGAAAACATTCTCATTAACACTGACGAACGAGAGGAAGGAATGTTTAGGGCAATTGCCTGGGGAATGGAAAATCACTTCGCTAAAACGACTGCGCCCGCATGATGCGGGCGCAGTGAGGGTAGCCAGTGCTCAGGAATGGGCACGGCCACCGATCTCCAACAGCGCGTTGCGGCTGGCCCGGGCCCGCTGCTCACCCTGCAGTTCGTGGAGCTGCCCGCCATCCATCTTCAGCAGGCGGTCGGCCTGGTCGAAGTAGTGATCGTCGTGACTGATGGCGAATACGGTCTTGCCTGCGGCCTTCAGCTGCGGCAGCAGCTCGCGGTAGAACACCTGACGAAACAGCGGATCCTGATCGGCGGCCCATTCGTCGAGCAGCAGGATGTCGCGCGCTTCGAGCAGCGCCAGGAGCAAGGCCAGACGCTTGCGCTGACCGGCGGACAGGCGCGTGTCGCGCAGGCGCCCCGCCGCCACCTGCACCTTGTGGCGAATGTGCAGGCTGCCGAGCCAGTGATCGAGTTCTTCATCCGACGCTGCCACGCCGTGCGGGCCAAGCAGCTGCGAGAACAGGTGGTAGTCGGTGAAGACCGATGCGAACAGCTGACGGTAGGCGGGCCACTCCTGCGGCCCGAGCACCCTGCCATCGATGCGGATCTCGCCGCGCTGCGGGATGTACAGGCCCGTCAGCAGACGCGCCAGGGTCGACTTGCCGCTGCCGTTGCCGCCGACCAGAAATACCGTCTCGCCACGTTGCAGGCGCAGGCTGACCGGCCCCACGTCGAAGCCGGGCTCACCGTCCTGCGCCGGATAGCGATACTCCACCTCGTGCAACTCCAGCACCTGCCACTGGCCGCTCAAAGGATCGGCCGGATGCTCGAAGGCCTCCACATGCGGCGCCAGCGCCAGCGATTCGACCTTGTCCAGCGCCACGCGTCCGGCGATCTGCGCAGGGATCGCCGCGACCGCCGACACCAGCGGCGTGCGCATGAACAGAATGGTCAGCGCATAGGTCGAGGCCACCGCCGTGGATGCCCAACCCAGGCCGTTGGCCAGGTAGAACACCAGGCCGATGGTGCCCAGCACCATGATGTTGGCCCAGTTGCTGGCCAGGCCGTGGTAACGGTCGGCCAGGGTCACGTGATCGCGATAGGCGCGGGCGCTGAGGTCGAACTCGTCCTCGTACAGACGCTGCGCGCGGTCGCGGTTGAGGGTCAGCTCCTTGCGCCCGTCGATCACCGCCTGGTAATCGCCGTACAGACGATCCTCGGACTCACGCAGCATGCGCAGATGATGATTGAGACGCCCGACCAGCAACCAGCCGATGCCGAGGGTAAAGCTCATCCACAGCAGCGTGGTGACGAACAGACCGGGCGACAGCCAGGCCAGGTAAGCGAATGCCGCCAGCGTCAGCACGCTGCCGTAGATCAGCTCGGGCAGATGCACGAAGGCCAGGGTGATGTTGCGAATATCGCTGGACAGGCTGGCGATGATGGTCGAGCCACCGATGATCTCCAGACGCTCGACGGCCGTGTCCAGCACCCGCTTCACCAGCGCGCGGCGCATGCGATAGACGAAGCGGTGACCCAGCGCCGTCAGCGACAGCTGCGCGGCCGAGGCCAGCACCAGCAGCAAGGCCAGCAAGGCGACGAACTGCCCCAGTGCCGCGCCCGGATTGCTCGCCGGCGTGAGCATGCGCTGATTGATGAAGGCGATCACCGCCACGCTGAGCAATGCGCTGCTCAGGCTGAGCCCCAGCACCAGCGCGATGGACCAGCGATATTCGTGGAAAACCAGACGCAGCAGCTTCATTCAGAACCTCTTGGCCAGGGGACAGTTGCGCGAACACTGCCCGTCGAGTCGAACACGGCAATGCCCTAGGGTATCGCGCAGGATCAGATTGATGAGCGCCGGTGACGCACCCAGTTGAGTCGCCACCTCACGCTGGGTGAGGCCATCGAGCTGACTGAGGGTGAACACCCGGCGCATGCGCGGGGTCAGTTCGGCCAGCGCAGCGAGCAACTGGCGCACGGCCTGCTGCCCGCCTACGGCCTGCTCCGGGGAGATTTCCGAAGGCTGCAGATCCGCCAGTTCGGCGGCAGCACCGTAGCGCTGCTCCAGCTGCCAGCGGCGCAGATGATCGATGGCCAGATTGCGCACCAGGCGACTCAGATAACGCTCGGGCGCCTCCACCCGGGAGAGCTTGAGACTGCCCTCCCATAGTTTGAGAAAGGCGTCCTGCAGCACATCCTCGGCTCTGCTGCGACAGCCCAGTACCCGCGTCGCCAGATTGAGCAACGCATGACGCTGAGCCTGATAGGCAGCCAGCAAGGCCTTGCGATCGATAACCGCAGCAGCATGGCCATAAGCAGGTGCATTGGCAGCAAAGGACGGTCGAAAACCTCTCCGACCCGAGGCCGGCAATGACTGTTGAGAACATTCCATGTGAGGTCACGCTCTTGGCAAGGAGCGACAATCCTGAATGCAAACACTTCTCATTGCAATAATGGCGAGACGCCTTGATATGACGACCCTCTGCCGACAATGGAAATGTCCGCACGGCATCACGCCGCCGTGGCATCAGCGGATGATCAACAGGGCTGCAGGTGATCGAGGAGTACGTGCAGAACAGCGCGTTGCGACGAGCGTTCGATGAACGCGAGGGAGAGAAACGAAGATGGCGTCCCCTGCTGGAATCGAACCAGCATCTAGCCCTTAGGAGGGGCTTATTCTATCCGTTGAACTAAGGGGACACGGCCGTATTGGCTACGGCCGGGCCGCATCTTAGCGGCGGCGCGCGCATTTGTCATGTCGCGCGCCGCTCGCTGCTAACGCTGCCAACCCTGAGCCACAGCCTTGGATGCGGTTACCGCACGCACGGGCTGCAGGCCACCGCGCAAACGCTCCAATGCCATGCGATCGGCAACCGCGGTGGTGGTCGCGCCTTCGCGGTCGGCACGCTGGAAGATTTCCGTCAGCGTCGGGCCGATGCCTTCGATATGCGCCTTGAGGTCGGCGGCGCTGCCACCGGTGCGTTCGTAGCAGACATCGATGATGCCGCCGGCATTGATCGCGTAATCCGGGGCGTACAGGCACTCGCGGCGACGCAGCAGCTCGGCCAGGCTGGCATCGGCCAGCTGGTTGTTGGCCGCACCGGCGATGATCGGCGCGCGCAGGGCTTCCAGCGTCTGCAGGTTGATGATCGCGCCCAGCGCGCACGGTGCGAACACATCCACATCGAGACGGTAGATCTCATGCTGGCCGACCGCCGTGGCGCCAAGCTGGCTGACGGCGCGCTGCACGTTGGCCTCGACGATGTCCGTCACCCACAGCTGCGCGCCGGCCTCCTTGAGCAGTTTGGCCAGGCCGAAACCGACCTGCCCCATGCCCTGAATGGCCACGCGAACGCCGTTGAGATCCTGGCGCCCGAGGCGATGCGCTACGGCCGCCTGGATGCCGATGAACACGCCATAGGCGGTCGAGGGCGACGGATCACCATCACGGCTACCGCCACCGAATGCTTCGCGCTGCCCGGCGCCGGCCACATGGCGGGTGCGCTCGGCCATGATGCGCATTTCGGCCACGCCGGTGCCCGAGTCCGCCGCGGTGACATAGCGCCCGCCCAGGCTGTCGACAAAATCGCCCATGGCCTGGAACAGCGCCTCGCTCTTGCCGGTGTGCGGGTTGCCGATGATCACCGCTTTGCCGCCACCCAGCGGCAAGCGTGCCAGGGCCGATTTGTAGGTCATGCCGCGTGACAGGCGCAGCACGTCGCGCAGTGCCTCCTCGTCACTGCTGTAGTGCCACATCCGGCAACCGCCCAGCGCCGGGCCAAGGGTGCTGTCATGAATGGCGATAATGGCTTTCAGGCCGCTGGCCTGGTCGTGGCCATAGACCACCTGTTCGTGCTGATCGAAGTCGACGTGAGTGAAGACGGACATCGGGTTACCTCGGTTATCGGGTCGTAAAAAGCCGCCCCTCTCCCGCACGGGAGAGGGTGGCAAAGGGGATCGGTTGAGGTTCAGGCAGCCGGTTCGAACAGCTGCACGGCGGCGATCTCGCTGACGGTCAGGCGCGCCTTGAGCTGCGTCGCCTGCTCGCGCGCCTTGGCCAGCGCCGCTTCCTTGACGTGGCCGTAGCCGCGGATCTGCTCGGGAATCTCGGCCAGCGCCACCGCCGTGCGGTAGTTGCCGGTATTGAGTTCGGCGAGCAGGTAGGCCACGTTGGCTTCGTACTCCTCGATCAGCTCGCGCTCCAGGCGACGTTCGGCACTGTGGCCGAACGGGTCGAGTGCGCTGCCACGCAGGAACTTGAAGCGCGCCAGCACGCCGAACGCCTTGAGCATCCAGGGGCCGAAGCTGCGCTTGCGCGGCTCACCAGTCACCGCATCGGGCTTGCTCAGCCAGCTCGGCGCCAGATGGAACTGCAACTGGTAGTCGCCTTCGAACTGGGCTTCGAGCTGCTTGCGGAAGGTGGCATCGCTGTACAGCCGCGCCACTTCGTACTCGTCCTTGTAGGCCAGCAGTTTGAAGTAGTAATGCGCCACGGCCTTGCTCAGGCGCTGCTCGGCATCGCTGTCGGCCTTGCGCACACGCTCGACCAGCTCACGATAGCGCTCGGCGTACGCCGCGTTCTGGTAGGCGGTCAGGCGCTGCACGCGGTCGGATACGATTTCATCCAGGGTGCTGCAATGCGGCGCTTCGACGACCTTGGGCGCGGCGAGTTTTTCCACCGCAGCCAGGTCATGCGCGGCACGACGGCCCCAGAGGAAGGCCTGCTGGTTGAGCTGAACGGCCACACCGTTGAGCTCGATGGCCTTGTTGATCGCTTCGGCCGATACCGGTACCAGGCCCAGCTGATAGGCGTAGCCGAGCATGAACAGGTTGGTGGCGATGCTGTCACCAAGCAGGCGAGTGGCCAGGCGAGTGGCATCGACGAAACGGGTCTTGCCCTCGCCCACCGCCTCACTGATCGCCTCGCGCATGGCCGCGCCGGGCACCTGGGCGTCCGGGTTGCGGGTGAACTCGGCAGTAGCCGCTTCATGGCTGTTGATCACCGCATGGGCGATCTTGTCGTTGAGCTTGGCCAGCGCCTCTTCGCTGGACGACACCACCAGGTCGCAGCCCAGCAGCAGGTCGGTTTCCCCGGCGGCGATCCGCACGGCGTAGATATCGCTCTGCTGCGCGGCGATACGGATATGGGTGATCACCGGGCCGAACTTCTGCGCCAGGCCGGCCTGGTCCAGCACGGTGCAGCCCTTGCCTTCGATATGCGCAGCCATGCCCAGCAGCGCACCGACGGTGGTTACACCGCTACCGCCAACGCCGGGCAGGAGGATGTTCCAGGGGCGATTCAGGGCCGATTGCTTCGGCTCCGGCAAGGCGATGAACAGCGCGCTCAGGCCAACGGCCTCAGGCTTGCGCAGGCTGCCGCCGTGGACGGTCACGAAGCTCGGGCAGAAGCCTTCCAGGCAGCTGAAGTCCTTGTTGCAGGCACTCTGGTCGATCTCGCGTTTACGCCCCAGTTCGGTTTCCAGCGGCAGCACCGACAGGCAATTGGATTTGACGCTGCAATCACCACAACCCTCGCACACCGCCGGATTGATGAAGGCGCGCTTGGCCGGATCGACCAGCTTGCCGCGCTTGCGCCGACGGCGCTTCTCGGTGGCGCAGGTCTGGTCGTAGAGGATCACCGAGCAGCCTTTGACCTCGCGCAGCTCGCGCTGCACGGCATCCAGCTCGCGGCGGTGATGGAAGGTCACGCCCGGTGCGAAGGTGGCGCGGGTCGGGTATTTGTCCGGCTCGTCACTGACCAGGGCGATGCGCCTGACGCCCTCGGCATGCACCTGCTGGCTGAGCTGGTCGATGCGCAGTTCGCCGTCGATGGGCTGGCCGCCAGTCATGGCCACCGCGTCGTTGTAGAGAATCTTGTAGGTGATGTTGACCCCGGCGGCGACGGCTGCGCGCAGGGCCAGGTGGCCGGAGTGGAAGTAGGTGCCGTCACCGAGGTTCTGGAACACGTGCGGCGTGTCGGTGAAGGGCGCCTGGCCGATCCAGGTCGCGCCCTCGCCGCCCATCTGGGTGAAGGTGTCGGTGCTGCGGTCCATCCACTGGGTCATGTAGTGGCAGCCGATGCCGCCGAGAGCGCGACTGCCTTCCGGCACCTTGGTCGAGCTGTTGTGCGGGCAGCCGGAGCAGAAATGCGGGGTGCGCACGGTCTTGTGCTTGGGCGCGGCCAGGGCCTTTTCCTTGGCATCGAGAAAGGCCAGGCGCTCTTCGATGGTCGGGCTGCTGTAGATCGGCGCCAGACGCTTGGCAATCACCCGGGCGATCATCGCCGGCGTCAGCTCGCCCAGGTTCGGCAGCAACGAATTGCCTTGCTCGTCGAATTCGCCGACCACGCGCGGGCGCTTGCCCACCGGCCAGTTGTAGAGCTGACCGGTGAGCTGGTCTTCGATGATGCTGCGTTTCTCCTCAACTACCAGAATTTCGTCCAGGCCTTCGGCGAACTGGTGCACCGACACCGGCTCCAGCGGCCAGCTCATGCCGACCTTGAGCACGCGAAGGCCGACCTTGGCGCACAGCGCCTCGTCCAGGCCGAGGTCATCGAGGGCCTGGCGCACGTCGAGGTAGGACTTGCCGGTGGTGATGATGCCGAGGCGCGGGTTGGGCGAATCAAGCTTGACCTGGTTGAGGTTGTTGGCCAGGGCGAAGGCGCGCGCGGCGTAGATCTTGTAGACGTTGAGACGCTTTTCCTGCGCCAGGGGCGGATCGGGCCAACGGATGTGTACGCCGTCTTCCGGCAGCTGGAAATCCTCGGGAATCTTCACCTGGATACGCAGCGGGTCGACGTCCACCACCGCCGAGGAATCGACGTTCTCGGCGATGGTCTTCAGCGCCACCCAGCAGCCGCTGTAGCGCGACAGCTCCCAGCCGATGATGCCGTAGTCCAGCACCTCCTGGACGTTGGCCGGATTGAGCACCGGGATCGACGCGGCGATGAACGCATGCTCGCTCTGGTGGGCGATGGTCGAGGACTTGCAGCCGTGGTCGTCACCGGCCAGCAGCAGCACGCCGCCATGCTTGGAAACGCCGGCCGAGTTGCCGTGCTTGAACACGTCGCCACTGCGGTCGACGCCGGGCCCCTTGCCGTACCACATGGCGAACACGCCGTCGTAGCGCGCGCCAGGGAACAGGTTCGCTTGCTGGCTGCCCCATACCGCCGTCGCACCCAGCTCTTCGTTGACGCCGGGCTGGAAGTGGATGTGGTTTTCCTTGAGGTACTCGCGCGCGTCCCACAGGCTCTTGTCCAGGCCGCCCAGAGGCGAGCCGCGATAGCCGGAGATGAAGCAGGCGGTATTGAGTCCGAAGGCGGCGTCACGCTGCTTCTGCAGCATGGGCAGGCGGGTGAGCGCCTGAGTGCCGGTCAGATAGAGGTGACCCGTAGCGAGGCGGTATTTGTCATCCAGGCGGATTTCGGCCAGTGACATGGAGCGCTCCTTTTATTTTTATGGCGAGCACGAGGAGCGCGACGGTAAACACGCTCCGTTGGATCCTGCCGCAGGATCACTGCGACGGATTTGCCTAAATCATGACCGGAGGGTTCCGCTTTTTTCTTTCTATTTTCGAGTATCGAAGGCGATACTTCGCATGATCCTTCCAACAATCACAATAAATCGGAAACAATCATGCAGGACAAGCTCAGCCCCATCGACCGCCGGATTCTCCGCCTGCTGCAGCACGATGCCGACCTCTCTGCCGCCGAGGTCGCCGAGAAAGTCGAGCTGTCGCAGTCGCCCTGCTGGCGGCGCATTCATCGCATGCAGGAAGAAGGGCTGATCGAACGCAAGGTCGCCCTGCTCAATCACAAGCGCCTGGGCTTCGGCATCACGGTGTTCGTCGACATCAAGCTGTCGGCCCACGGTCGCGGCAATCTGGATGAGTTCGAGCAGGCCGTGGTCGGCTACCCGCAAGTACTGGAGTGCTACAGCATGGCCGGCGGCTCGGACTACCTGCTCAAGGTAGTGGCCAAGGACATCGCCGATTACGAGCGCTTCCTGCGTGACCACCTGCTGCAGCGCCCGCACGTACACGAAGCGCACTCGCACATCGCCATGAGCGAGGTCAAACGCACCACCGAGCTGCCGCTGGATTAAGACTGGGTCTGACAACGAATGCCGGTCACTCAAGTATCGGGATACGGCCAGGCAAGGTGCGCCATGCGTACCGAAATACCGGTGCTGCCTTCATGGGTGCGCATGGCGCACCCTACAAAGGCCATCCGTACCAAACACGACGTCTTATCTGATCGGCATCAGGCCAGGCGCCTGGCCTGGCGTGCCCGCCAAGCGGCCAGCAGCGATGGACCCAATGCGGTGAGCGCCGAACCCAGCACCACCACCACAGCGCCTGCGTAGGCGATCCAGTTGACCTGCTCGGGCAGCACGTGGTCCGGCCACCAGGTCGAGGCCAGAGCCACGGAGACGAAGGTCACCAACGGTGTCAGCGCCAGGGTCGCGCTGACCCTCGAAGCCTCCCAATGCGCCAGCGCCTCGGCAAAGGCACCATAGGCGACCAGGGTGTTCAGGCAGCAAGCCAGCAGCAGCCAGCCCTGCAGCGGGCTCAACTCCAGTACCTGCATGGGCTGCGCCCAGGGCGTCAGCAGCAGCGCGCACGCCAGGTAGATGACCATCATCACCTGCACCGAATTCCACGTGGTCAGCAGTTGCTTCTGCGCCAGGCCGTAGAAGGTCCAGACGAAGGCAGCCGCCAGCACGGTCAGCACACCAGTGGTGTAGGCGGTCAGCGAGGTCAGCAGCTCACCCAGGCGCTGATTGAAGAACAAGCCGAAGCCCAGCAGCATGACCATCAGGCCAACCGCCTGGCCCAGGCTGAAGCGTTCGCGAAAGACGAACAGGCTACTGATCAGCAACAGGATTGGCGCCACCTGGATCACCAGCTGCGTGGTACCGGGGCTGAGCAGGTTGAGCCCGACCAGATACAGCACGTAGTTGGCCGTCAGCCCGCCGATAGCCAGTGCCAGCAGCCAACCCCCCTTGCGTCCCAGCGGCCGAAAACGCGGTAACCGGCGACTCGCAGCGAGATAGGCAAGTAGCAGAGAACCAGCCACGGCCAGGCGATACCAGGTGACCGTCACCGGGTCCATCACCTGCAGAACTTCTTTCAACTTGATGGGCAGGATGCCCCAGAGCACGGAAGTGATCAGGGCGAGCAGCAGGCCGTACATCCAACGGCCGGAAGAAATGTGCATGGCAACCTCTGGCAGGCGGCCAACAGAGCATGTCGACCGCAGCAGAGCATTCTAGGAGAGGCATACACACCTACACAGCAACAGTTCAGCCCGGTTGCCGAGCGAAACTGTACTGCTCAGCATCCGCAGAACGCCAGCCGACCGGCGCCAATAATCCATAAAATCCGCTAAAAGACGCTAACAGGCTGCCAAAATCTACCATCTGTCGTTTTGACAAGCACGCCGCATTGGCCACAGTAGACTCAGATTATCCAGAACCTGCAGATGGAGCTCTCACCATGTTCGGCCAACGCGATATCGACCCCCAACCGGGCACGCACTACCGCAGTTCACGTCTGAGCGCCGTCAACGGCCAATACTTCTTCGCCACTCGCGAAGGCACGCTGGAAGGCCCCTTTATCTCCCGCCATGACGCTGAGCAGAGCATCACGCGCTATATCGAGCGCATGTCCATGGCCAACAAGCTGCTTCGCCATAGCAGCGAGCACATCGACCAACTGCAGCGCCGCGAAGCGATCAAGCACAGTCAGGAGCCCTGAGCGCTCGCCCCTTACAGATGCGCCAGGCCCAAATCCCCCCGATGCGCTGCGAGATGCGGCAACACCGCGGCAAGCAAAGGCTCCTTGAAGGCATCCTGAAAGCGATGCGCCAGGCCCGGAATCAACTTGAGCTCCGCGCCCTTGATGTGCGCCGCCACGTGCACGCCATGCATCACCGGCAGTAACGGATCGGCCGTACCGTGCACCACCAGCGTCGGCACTGTCAGACGATTGAGTAGCTCGACCCGACTCGACTCGGCAAGAATCGCCAGCAACTGACGCTGTACGCCTTCGGGATTGAAGGCGCGGTCATACGCCTGCTCGGCCTGCTGCAGGAGCAAGGCACGGTCATCGTGCACCGAAGGGCTGCCCAGGGCCGCGAGCAAGTCTGCCTGCTGCTGCAACGCCGCTTCGCGACTCCCCGCCTCACGCCTCGCCAGCAGCGACACCAGCGTATCGCTGGGTGCAGGCAATCCCTGAGCACTCGAACTGGTCATCACCAGCGTCAGACTGAGAACGCGCTGCGGCGCCACATCGGCCAGGTGCTGGGCGATCATGCCGCCCATGCTCGCGCCCAGCACATGGAAGTTGTCGACGCCCAGGCGATCCATCAAGCCCAGGGCATCGCCCGCCATGTCGCGCAGGTGATAAGGCGCATCGAGCGACAGGCCCAGGCGATAGCGCAGCACCTCGTAAGGCAGGTTGATGCTCGGCGCCGGCCGCCGCCAGGTGCTCAGCCCCACGTCACGATTGTCGAAGCGCACGACGCGAAAACCCTGCTGACACAGGCGTTCGACCACCTCGTCAGGCCAGTGGATCAACTGTCCGCCCAGGCCCATCACCAGCAGCAGAGCCGGATCGCGCTCGCTGCCGATGCTTTGATAAGCCAGGCGCACTTCACCGACATCCGCGTAACGGGTCGGCTCGGACAGGTCGCAACGATTGGCCGCAAAAGACGGCAGGCCACACAGCAACGCGGCCAGGAAAATGAATGCACGCATGGAAACACCAGAAACGCAGAACCCCATTGGAACGCGAGTCTGATGAAAGTCGTTCGATGGCGCCGCCACACATGCATGACAGTTTGATGAAGGAGGACGAACGGTTGCTTTGCAGGTGACCAGAAGCCCAGCCCAGAGCGTCGCGGACGCCCCTCCCACGCAACCGTGGGAGGTGGGGGTCAACCGCGCCTGGCGGGAATCAGGCCAGCTCGGCGCGCAACTGCCTGGCTGCGGCCACCATGTTAACCAACGCGGCCTCGGTTTCCGGCCAGGCACGGGTTTTCAGGCCGCAATCGGGGTTGATCCACAGCCGTTCGAGCGGGATACGCCGTGCCGCCTTGCGCAACAGCCCGGCCATCTCGGCGCTGTCGGGCACGCGCGGCGAATGGATGTCGTAGACGCCCGGACCGATTTCGTTCGGGTAGGCGAATTTCTCGAAGGCCTCCAGCAATTCCATGTCCGAACGCGAGGTTTCGATGGTGATCACGTCGGCATCCATCGCCGCGATGGACTCGATCACATCGTTGAACTCGCTGTAGCACATGTGGGTGTGGATCTGCGTTTCGTCACGCACGCCGCTGGCGGTCAGGCGGAAGGCCTCGGTGGCCCAGTTCAGGTAGTGCTGCCAGGCGGCCTGGCGCAGCGGCAGCCCTTCGCGGAACGCGGCTTCGTCGATCTGGATGATCTTGATGCCGGCCACTTCCAGGTCCACCACCTCGTCACGAATCGCCAGCGCCAGTTGCCTGGCCTGCACTTCACGGGAAACATCCTCGCGCGGGAACGACCACATCAGCATGGTCACCGGGCCGGTCAGCATGCCCTTCACCACCTTGTCGGTCAGGCCCTGCGCGTAGGTGATCCACTCCACGGTCATGGCCTTGGGCCGACTCAGGTCACCGACGATCACCGCCGGTTTGACGCAGCGTGAGCCGTAGCTCTGCACCCAGCCGAAGCGGGTGAAGGCGTAGCCGTCGAGTTGCTCGGCGAAGTACTCGACCATGTCGTTGCGCTCGGCCTCGCCATGCACCAGCACGTCCAGATCCAGGCGCTCCTGCACCTGCACCGCATGGCGAATTTCGCTGTGCATGGCCTCGGTGTATTCGGCCGCACTGAGCTTGCCCTGCCTGAACGATTGCCGCGCCAGACGAATCGCCGAGGTCTGCGGGAAGGAGCCGATGGTGGTGGTCGGCAGCAACGGCAGTTGCAGGCACTCACGCTGCTGCTCGATGCGCTCGGCGAATGGCGACTGGCGCTGGGCATGACGCGGACGAATCGCCGCCAGGCGCGCCTGCACCTCAGGCTTGTGAATACGTTTTGAAGCTGCACGAGCGGCCTGCACCGCCCGGCTTGTTTGCAGTGCGGCTTGCACGACGGAATCCTCCGGCGCCTCGAGAGCCTTGCCAAGCACGGCAACTTCCTGGCATTTCTGCACGGCGAAGGCCAGCCAGCCTTTCAGCTCGGCATCGAGTTTGTCCTCACGGGCCAGATCCACCGGACTGTGCAGCAGCGAACAGGATGGCGCCACCCACAGCCGTTCGCCCAGGCGTTCGTGAGCGTGACGCAGCACCTCGAGCACCTTCTGCAGATCGCAACGCCAGACGTTGCGCCCATTGACCACCCCCAGCGACAACACTTTATAAGCAGGCAGGCGGTCGAGGATGGTCGGGTACTGCTCCGGCGCACGTACCAGATCGATATGCAGACCATCCACCGGCAGGTTGGCGGCCAGGCCCAGGTTGTCTTCCAGGCCGCCGAAATAGGTGGCGATCAGCTTCTTGCAGGGTTCGCGCTGGATCAGGTTGTAGGCGCGCTCGAAGGCGTTCTTCCACGCCTGCGGCAGATCGAGCACCAGAATCGGCTCGTCGATCTGCACCCACTCCACGCCCTGCGCGGCCAGGCGCTGGAAGATCTCGCCATAGACCGGCAGCAGGCTTTCGAGCAACTCCAGCTTGTCAAAGTCGCCCCCCTTGGCCTTGCCCAACCACAGATACGTCAACGGACCGATCAGCACGGGCTTGACGCTGTGCCCGAGGGCATGCGCTTCATCCACCTCCTCGAACAACTGCTCCCAGCTCAGGGCGAACTGCTGGTCCGCGCTGAATTCCGGCACCAGGTAGTGGTAGTTGGTATCGAACCACTTGGTCATTTCCTGGGCGTGGGCACCACCGCAGCAAGTGCCACTGCTCTGGCCTGCAACGGCACCACGGGCCATGGCGAACAGGGTATCCAGCGTCGGCTTGCCATCGGCCGGGCGAAAACGCTCGGGAATCACACCGAAGGCCAGGGAATGACCCAGCACCTGGTCGTACCAGGCGAAGTCGCCCACCGGCAGCATGTCGATGCCCGCATCCTTCTGCAGCTGCCAGTGCTCGGCGCGCAGGCGCTGGCCGACGACGCGCAGGCCGGCTTCGTCCAACTCACCTTTCCAGTGGGCTTCGAGGGCTTTTTTCAGTTCGCGGTCGCGGCCAATACGCGGGAAACCGAGGGAATGGGACAGGGCCATGTCGTGAAACTCCAGAATCAATCGAGATGGCGCCATTCTCGGCATCGACACCGAATGAGACAAACTCAAGATTTTCGCCTTGATCTATAGATTTACTCATGTAGGCTGTATGAACCATTTTCATCCAGCCCCGGCATTGGATGAATGAATCCCTCGCTGAGACCCGCCATGCTCGAGCTACGCCACCTGAAAACCCTGCACGCCCTGCGCGAGACCGACAGCCTGGTGGAGGCCGCCGAGCGCCTGCACCTGACCCAGTCGGCGCTGTCGCACCAGTTCAAGGAACTGGAAGAACGCCTCGGCCTGCAGCTGTTCGTGCGCAAGACCAAGCCGGTGCGCTTCACCAGCGCCGGCTTGCGCCTGCTGCAACTGGCCGATGCCACCCTGCCCCTGTTGCGCGGCGCCGAACGCGACCTGGCGCGTCTGGCCGGCGGTACTGCCGGTCGCCTGCACATGGCCATCGAATGCCACAGCTGCTTCCAGTGGCTGATGCCGACCATCGATCAGTTCCGCGATGCCTGGCCGGAGGTTGAGCTGGACCTGGCCTCGGGCTTCTCCTTCGCCCCGCTGCCCGCCCTGGCCCGAGGCGATCTGGACCTGGTGGTGACGTCAGACCCCATCGAGCTGGCCGGTATCACCTATGTGCCACTGTTCACCTACGAGGCCATGCTTGCCGTGGCCAACCAGCACCGTCTGGCGCACAAGGCCTGCATCCAGCCACAGGATCTGGCCACGGAAACCCTGATCACCTACCCGGTGGAACGCGACCGCCTGGACATCTTCACGCGCTTTCTCGAGCCCAACGATATCGAGCCAGCCCAGGTGCGCACCTCCGAGTTGACGGTGATGATGATGCAACTGGTCGCCAGCGGTCGCGGCGTATGTGGCCTGCCCAACTGGGCGCTGCACGAGTACAGCTCGCGCGGCTACGTCAGCGCCAAGCGCCTGGGCGAAAAAGGGTTGTTCGCCACGCTCTACGCGGCGATCCGCACCGACATGCTCGACGCGCCGTTCATGCGCGACTTTCTGCTCACCGCCAAGGACACCTCCTTCGCCAGCCTCGAAGGCGTCAGCGTGGCACGTTGACGGCCGCACGCAGGGTGCGCTGTGCGCACCAACAATCCATCACCGCCGGCCCTGTTGCGCACGGCGCACCCTGCGACTGCATCTCCAATCGCCAACGCCATGGCGAACGCCCGTCCACGCCAATTGCCTTGTTACAACTCCGTCTTGCCGCGTCGTGACCAACAGTCATAGCATGACCACCGGTCACAGAACCCGGAACCGTCATGCGCTACCAGGATCAACTTTTCCAGCAGCGGGAAAACGCCCTGCTGCAATCCGCTCGCCAGCTGTTTCAGGAGCAATCCTGGGATCGCGTCACCATCGCCGAGGTGGCCCGTCACGCCGGCATTGGCAAGGGCACGGTGTACAAGCACTTCTCCAGCAAGGAGGCGCTCTACGCGCGCCTGGTGCTGGACTGCTCGCGCCAGCATCTGAGCGAACTGCTTGAGACCGCGAACCAGGCTCCTCCTCGCGAAGCCATGCGCCATGTGATTCGCCGCGCCTTCGAACAACTGCTGGCCGATCCACTGCAAGCCCAACTCTGCCTGCTGTGCGACCGCCCCGCCTTCCAGGAACGTCTGGACGCGCCCTACCGTGAACAGTTCCTCGAGCTGGAAGGTCAGTACATGGCCCTGTTCAACCAACTGCTGCAGGGCAGCTTCGGCGAACTGAAACTCTCCCCCACGAATTGCCAGCACCTGCTCTGGGGCGTGGAGGCTTGCGTCAATGGCGTGATGGCACGCATCGCCTCCGGCGGCTTCGCCCACTGGGCCGAACCCATCGAGCTGGACGCCTATTTCCAGCGCGTCACCGATTTCATCATTGCCGGCCTGCAAGGCCAGGCCGCCGCGCTGCACGCAGCGCCTGCACTCAGCGAGTAAACCCACATGTTCGCCCAACTCAGCAAGCGTCCCTGGATCATCGCCATCGTCATCGCAGTCCTGCTGCTGGCCTGGCTGTTCAGCGGCGAGCGTTTCGTCGCTCGCGACGAGGTCGAGCCCGACCAACCTGCCGCCAGCAACGAGCTGGCGCGTGTCGAAATTCAATGGCTGCAAGCCCAACCCATGCAGCGCGAGCATGTGGTGCAGGGGCAGGTCGAGGCCTGGCGCCGAGTGGAACTGCGCGCCCAGGTCAGCGGCAGCGTACAGAACCTGGATCAGGACAAGGGCAGCCGCGTTGCAGCCGATCAATTGCTGCTGAGCCTTTCGCCAGATGACCGCCCGGCCCAGGTCGCGCGCAGCGAGGCCGATGTGCGCCAGCGTCAGAGCGACGTCACCGCCGCCAAGCGCCTGCGCGAACGCAGCCTGGTTTCGGCCAACGAGCTGATGCGTCTGGAAAGCGAGCTGGCCAAGGCACGCGCCGAACTCGACAGTGCCCGTCTGCAACTGCGCAACACCAAGATCAAGGCTCCGTTTGCCGGCATCTACGACCAGCGCATGGTCGAGCTGGGCGATTTCGTCCAGCCCGGCCAGAGTCTGCTGACCCTGGTGGATATCGACCGCCTCAAGGTCAGCGCACAGATTGCCCAGCAGCAGGTCACCCAGCTGGAGCTGGGCCAACCGGTAAAGGTGGAACTGCTCGATGGCCGCACGCTGCAAGGCGAACTGCACTTTATCGCCGCAGCTGCCGACCCCGGTTCGCGCAGCTTCCGCATCGAGGTCAAGGTGGACAACCCGGACAGCCTGCGCCTGGCCGGCGCCAGCGCCACCCTGCACATCCAGACCGGCGAAGCCATGGCCCATCGCCTGTCCCCTGCCCTGCTCAGCCTGGATGAAAGCGGCCGCCACGGCGTCAAGTGGGTCAACGAGGCGCAGCGCGTGGAGTTCACTCCGGTGCAACTGATCAGCGTCGACAACCAGGGCGCCTGGGTCAGCGGTCTGCCGCCGAAAGTGGCGTTGATCACCCTCGGTCAGGGCTTCGTCCAGCCCGGTCAGCAGGTCCGCACGCAACTCGCGGCCGAGGGCAGTTGAGATGCACGCATTGATCGCTGCCGCACTCGACCGTAGCCGTACCACCATCCTGGTCCTGCTGTTCCTGCTCTGCGGCGGGCTGGTGGCCTACATCGCCATGCCCAAGGAATCCAACCCGGACGTGGTCATTCCCATCATCTACGTTTCGGTGACCCTGGAAGGCATCAGCCCGGAAGACGGCGAACGCCTGCTGGTGCGTCCACTGGAGCAGGAGCTGCGCAGTCTCGAGGGCGTCAAGGAAATGCGCTCGGTATCCAGCGAAGGGCACGCCTCGGTGACACTGGAGTTCGACGCCGGCTTCGACGCCAAGGTGGCGCTGGCCGACGTACGCGAGAAGGTCGATACCGCGCGCAGCAAGCTGCCAGAAGAAGCCGACGAGCCAACCGTCAACGAAGTCAACGTGGCGCTGTTCCCGGTGCTGTCGGTGGGGCTGTCCGGGCCGATTGCCGAGACCGAGCTGGTGTACATCGCCCGGCGCCTGAAGGAGAACATCGAGGGCATCGCCGAAGTGCTGTCGGTGGAGATCGGCGGCGACCGCGAGGACCTGCTGGAAATCGTCGTCGACCCCCAGGTGCTCGACAGCTACGGCATCGACTACAACGAGCTGTTCAACCTGGTCAGCCGCAACAACCGCCTGGTCGCCGCCGGCAGCCTGGATACCGGCGCAGGCCGCATGAGCATGAAGGTGCCCGGCGTCATCGAAGACCTCGAAGACGTGATGCGCATGCCGATCAAGGTAGTCGGCGACAGCGTGGTCACCTTCGCCGATGTCGCCACCATTCGCCGCACCTTCAAGGACCCCACCGGCTTCGCCCGCATCAACGGCCAGCCGGCCATCGTGCTAGAAGTGGCCAAGCGCAGCGGCGCCAACATCATCGAGACCATCGACCAGGTCAAGGCGCTGATGGAGCAGGCCAAACCCCTGCTGCCGCCGGGCGTTGAAGTCAGCTACATCATGGATCAGTCGCAGGAAGTGCAGAGCATGCTCGGCGACCTGCTCAACAACGTGCTCACCGCCATCGTCCTGGTACTGATCCTGGTGGTGGCGAGCATGGGCATGCGTTCGGCGCTGCTGGTCGGCCTGACCATTCCCGGCGCTTTCCTCAGCGGCATCCTGCTGATCTGGATGCTCGGTTTCACCCTCAATATCGTCGTGCTGTTCAGCCTGATTCTGGTGGCCGGCATGCTGGTGGATGGCGCCATCGTCGTCTCCGAGCTGGCCGACCGCTACCTGCAGCAGGGCCAGACGCCGCGTCAGGCCTGGGCCAATGCCGCAACGCGAATGGCCTGGCCGGTGATCGCCTCAACCGCCACCACCCTGGTGGTGTTCCTGCCGCTGCTGTTCTGGCCGGGCGTGGTCGGGCAGTTCATGAAGTACCTGCCGGCCACGGTGATTCTCTGCCTGCTGGCGTCGCTGGCCATGGCCCTGGTGTTTCTGCCGGTGCTCGGCGCCGTCACCGGCGGCCAGGCACGCCCACAAGCCCCCGCCGCCAACCGTGCCGGCAACGCCTACCGCAACCTGCTGGCGACGCTGCTCAAACGACCCGGCCTGACGCTGCTCGGCATGCTCGCGCTGATTGCACTGATCTATGTCGGCTACGGCCGCTTCAACCACGGCGTGGAGTTCTTCCCCGACGTCGAGCCGGAAAGCGCGCAGATCTGGCTGCGCGCACGCGGCGATCTGTCGGTGCAGGAAAAGGACGCCTTGCTCCAGCAGGTGGAAAAGCAGGTGATCGGCATGCGCGAGGTCAAGGCTCTGTATGCGCGTTCGCTGGCCCAGCCGGAAGGCCAGCAGGGCCAGCTCGGTGCCGACGTGATCGGCACCCTGCAGTTCCAGTTCGTCGACTGGCATCAGCGCCGCCCGGCCAAGGACATCCTCGCAGAGATGAGCCAGCGCACCGCCGACATTCCCGGCGTGGTGCTGGAGTTCCGCAAGCAGGAACAGGGCCCCACCGACGGCAAGCCGGTGAAGCTGCAGATCAGCTCGCTGGACCCGGCACAGGGCGAGCAGTGGGTCGAGCGTATCCGCGGGGAAATGCAGAAGCTCGGCGGCTTCACCGATATCGAAGATGACCGTGCGCTGCCCGGCATCGAATGGCGAATCAAGGTCGACCGCGAGGCCGCTGCGCGCTTCGGCGCGGACGTACTCAGCGTCGGCAACGCCGTGCAGATGATCACCAACGGCCTGAAACTGGCGACCTACCGTCCCGAAGATGCCACCGACGAAGTGGACATCCGCGTACGCCTGCCCGGCAACTGGCGCTCGCTCGACCAACTCGGCCGCCTGACCCTCAATACAACGGCCGGCCAGGTACCGCTGAGCAACTTCGTCGACCTGCAGCCTGCGCCCAAGGTCGGCACCCTGCGCCGCGTCGATGGCGACCGCACCATCACCCTGCAGGCCGACCTGGCGGAAGGTGCGCGCCTGGACGAACGCCTCAAGGCGTTGCGCGAAGCGCTCGGCGAGGTACCGGCCGAGGTCAAGGTGAAGTTCGCCGGCGAGGATGCCGACCAGCGCGAGGCGGCCACCTTCCTGATGACCGCCTTCGTCGTCGCTATCTTCCTCATGGCGATCATTCTGGTGACCCAGTTCAACAGCCTCTACCAGGCGGCACTGGTTCTATCGGCCATCGTCCTGTCCACCGCTGGCGTGTTGATGGGCTTGCTGATCAATGGTCAGTCGTTCGGCATCGTCATGGTCGGCATGGGCCTGATCGCCCTGGCCGGCATCGTGGTGAACAACAACATCATCCTGATCGACACCTACAACCAGTTGCGCCGCCAGGGCCTGGAGCCGCGCGAAGCGGCGCTGGAAACCGGCAGCCTGCGCCTGCGTCCGGTGCTGCTCACTGCGGTGACCACCATCCTCGGGCTGATGCCCATGGTGCTCAGCATCAACGTCGACCTGCTCACCCCGAGCCTTGGTTTCGGCGCGCCCTCGACGCAGTGGTGGACGCAACTGTCCAGCGCCATCGCCGGCGGCCTGGCCTTCGCCACCGTGCTGACGCTGCTGCTCACACCCTGCCTGCTGGTACTCGGCGCCCGCTTCGAGCGCCGCCCGCCACCGCTGGAGACCTACGACACCGACCTGCTCGACCTGCCGGAACACCTGATCGCCGCCAAACCCGACAGGACGCAGGTGCAGCACACCAGCTGACGCCGAACCTTCCTGGAATACATGGCAAAACGCCAGATATCGCCTAGGCTAACCAGCAACGATGCTAAGGGCGGGAATGGAAAGTCAGCAGGGATGCTCTTGACAGGCAGCAGACGCGCAAGGCGTCTTGCAGAAACGACAAAGCCCTCACTCGGAGGGCTTTGCTCTTCTACTCGCTGCACATTGCTCAACGGAAGGATTACCGAGCTAACGAAGTGTATGGGGTCGGCATCCTGCCTGTTGGCCACTTCGTTAGCCCGGTGACCGGAGAGTAGTTCAGGCAGTGGCACTGTGCCAAGCCTCAATTGCGTGGCATGACTCACAGAGCGGAGTAGCTCTCCAACGCAAGCTGTCGCCCTTCGGAATCCCCCTGTCTATTCGCATGACGGCTAATCAGCATTCCCGCTTCCAGCGTCGAACACGGCACAGCGCACTCATGCACAACTTCCGAGCAGAACCTTACTGCAGCGCCATACAACTAAGCACAAAGAATAATGTTTTTATGGCGCCATAAAAATAACACACTAAAAAGCTGCAACTATTTTTTGGCGCCCAAAAAACAGCAAATATAACTATATGTTTTAATTGATAAAAAAATTAAAGCCTGACAATAAAAAACAATTCAAAACTTTTGGTTCAGGTTTTGCTTGAAATGCTAAAACAGCCAACTTAGTATCCGCGCCAATTCGAGTACCCCTATTCGATTGCAGTCACCATTACGCAATCTTAGTGGCGTACTTAATGAACACGGATGTTGGCCAATTCAAACCGGCTAACTCATTTATATGAGAGAGGGACCTATGAGAATCAGCATCTTTGGATTGGGTTATGTAGGCGCCGTATGCGCCGGTTGCTTGTCGGCTCGCGGCCATGAGGTCATCGGCGTCGACGTCTCGCAAACCAAGATCGACCTGATCAATCAAGGCAAGTCCCCCATCGTCGAACCCGGCCTCGCCGAACTGCTCGAAGCCGGCGTCAACTCCGGCCTGCTGCGTGGCACCACCGATGTGGGTGCCGCAGTGCTGGCCAGCGAACTGTCCTTCATTGCCGTAGGCACGCCGAGCAAGCGCAATGGCGACCTCGATCTCGGCTACATGGAATCGGTGTGCAAGCAGATCGGTACGGCCCTGCGCGACAAGCAGGAACGCCACACCGTGGTCGTACGCAGTACGGTCCTGCCGGGCACGGTAAAGAACGTGGTGATCCCCCTGATCGAAGCAGCGTCCGGCAAGAAAGCCGGTGTCGATTTCGGCGTGGCCACCAATCCGGAATTCCTGCGTGAAAGCACGGCGATCAAGGATTACGACTTCCCGGCCATGACCGTTATCGGTGAACTGGACGAACAGTCCGGCGACCTGCTGCAAGAGCTGTACAGCGAGCTGGACGCTCCGATCATCCGCAAGTCCATCGAAGTGGCGGAGATGATCAAGTACACCTGCAACGTCTGGCACGCGGCCAAGGTCACCTTCGCCAACGAGATCGGCAACATCGCCAAGGCAGCCGGCGTCGACGGCCGTGAAGTGATGGATGTGGTCTGCCAGGATCACAAGCTCAACCTCTCCAAGTACTACATGAAGCCCGGCTTCGCCTTCGGCGGCTCGTGCCTGCCCAAGGATGTGCGCGCCCTCTCCTACCGCGCCGGCAGCCTGGACGTGGAAACGCCGCTGATCGGCTCGCTGATGCGAAGCAACGCCGCCCAGGTGAAGAGGGCCTTCGACATCGTCACCCACTATGACAAGCGCCGCATCGGCCTGCTGGGCCTGAGCTTCAAGGCCGGCACTGACGACCTGCGGGAAAGCCCCCTGGTCGAACTGGCTGAAATGCTCATCGGCAAAGGCTACGAACTGCGCATCTTCGACAGCAACGTCGAGTACGCACGGGTGTTCGGTGCGAACAAGGAATACATCGAATCGAAGATCCCCCACGTTTCCTCGCTGCTGTGCAAGGAACTCGACGAGGTGGTCGCGCAATCCGACGTGCTGATCATCGGCAATGGCGAACAGCGCTTTGCCGAGGTCATGAACAGCGTCGGCGACGACAAACAGATCGTCGATCTCGTGGGGTTCATGGCGCATGCCACCCAGGCCAACAAGGAAGGTATCTGCTGGTAGCAGCAAGCCAGGGCCTGTTCGAAAAGTCGCCGCGCGAAGGTCAGGTAATACCGATGGCGGCCCCGCAAAAACAGGCGAAGAACGGACTGGGCTCGCATTCGAGTTTACGTGCTGTAAATGAGCATTCTGACTGGGCTCGCACACGAGCCCGTTTTTAACGCAGCATCACCGATGCGTAGGCACTTTTCGTACTGAGCCTAACAAGAACAGAGGCGGCACCGGTCAGGCGCCGCTTGGTTGGTTATGGCGTGTTGCCCGTTCACTGCCCATACGATCCGAATCGATGTTTACAGGAGTGACAGCATGATTCCTCTGATTTTGTCCGGCGGCAGTGGCTCCAGACTCTGGCCGCTCTCGCGCAAGCTGTATCCCAAGCAGTTCCTGGCCCTCACTGGCAGCGAAACCCTGTTTCAGCAGACGCTCGGCCGCCTGGCAATCGAGGGCATCAGCAAGCCCATCGTGGTGTGCAACGAGGAACATCGTTTCATCGTCAGCGAGCAACTTGCCGCTGTCGGCAACGAGGCGCAAACCATTCTGCTCGAGCCGTTCGGCCGCAACACCGCGCCGGCCGTGGCCATCGCCGCCATGCACTTGCTCGCCGCCGGCCGTGACGAGCTGCTCCTGGTTCTGCCGGCCGATCACGTGATCGAAGACTTGCCGGTATTCCACAGCGCACTCGGCGTAGCTCGCAAGGCTGCCGAACAGGGCGAGATGGTGCTGTTCGGCATCCCCGCCGAGCGGCCTGAAACCGGTTACGGCTATATCAGGACCGGCGAGCGATGCGGGCTGCCAGGTGGTGTTCTGTCAGTCGAGCAGTTCGTCGAGAAGCCCGACCTGGCCACCGCCAGCGCGTTCGTGGCGCAGGGTGACTACGTCTGGAACAGCGGCATGTTCCTGTTCCGCTGCAGCCGCTACCTGGAAGAGCTGCAACGCCACGATCAGGACATCTACGACACCTGCCAGTTGGCGCTCAGCCGCAGCAAGAGCGACCTGCAGTTCATCCGTATCGACCCCAGCGCCTTCGAGTGCTGCCCGGACAACTCCATCGACTACGCGGTGATGGAAAAGACCGATCGCGCCTGCGTGGTACCGCTCGCGGCAGGCTGGAACGATGTCGGGTCCTGGTCCGCGCTGTGGGACGTCCAGGACAAGGACGACCAGGGCAACAGCCGCTCTGGCGACGTGGTGATCCATGACAGCCAGGACTGCCTGGCTCACAGCCAGAGCAAGCTGGTGACCCTGGTCGGCCTTAAGGATGTGGTGGTGGTCGAGACCAAGGACGCCGTGATGGTCGCCCACAAGGATCGTGTGCAGGACGTCAAGCAACTGGTCAACACCCTGACCTGCGACGGACGCGCCGAGGCGCAGAACCATTGCCAGGTCTATCGCCCGTGGGGCAGCTACGACTCCATCGACAGTGGCAACCGCTTTCAGGTCAAACGCATCGTGGTCAAGCCAGGCGCCAGCCTGTCGCTGCAAAAGCACCACCATCGTGCCGAGCACTGGATCGTGGTCTCCGGCACCGCGCGGGTGACCTGTGACGACAAGACCTTCCTGCTCTGGGAGAACCAGTCGACCTACATCCCCATCGCCGCCGTTCACCGCCTGGCCAACCCCGGCAAGATTCCTCTGGAGATCATCGAGGTCCAGTCCGGCAGCTATCTGGGTGAGGACGACATCGAGCGCTTCGAGGATGTCTACGGCCGCACCGACGCCACGGTCGACTAGCGACTGCCAGCATCACCACACCTGACGTCCGTACACAGCTTCACCGGAGGAAGCACGTCACATGCCCAGGTTATTCAACGGAGTCGACACCTCATCCGGTTTCGGCAAGTTATGCGGTTGGCTTTGCCTGATCGCGACGCTCGCGCTTGCCTCGGAAATGGTCGACCCGAGCTACCTCGACCCGTCGCATCAGAAATTCATTTTTCTGATCGGTGCGCTGGGCATGTGGCGTTACGGCAACGCCGCCACTCACTACCTGCGCGGCATGTACTTCCTGCACTGGCGCTTCCCACGGATGCGCAAGGCCGTCGAACGCATGGGGGCCGCGGCACTGCCCGAACACATGTTCATGGTGGTGACCAGCTTCCGCATCCCGACCCACACCACCTTCAAGGTGTACCAGTCGGTGTTTCAGGAAGTGCAGCGGATGCCGGTGCCCTGTACCGTCATCGCCTCGATCGTGGAGAAAGGCGACGAGAACTTCATCAAGGACATCATGCGTCAGGAGGTCCGCGACCGCGACGACATCAAGCTGATCATCGTGCGCGCCCGCGGCACCGGCAAACGCGACGGCCTGGCGCATGCCTTCCGCGCGCTGTCCCGGCAGATGCCCATGGAGAACGCCGTGGTCGGTGTGGTCGATGGCGACACCATGATGCTGCCCGGCTGCGTCGAGCGCGCCGTCAGCATGTTCGCCTATCTGCCCAGCGTCGGCGGCATCACCACCAACGAGTTCTGCGAGGTGGAAGGCAGCCGGCTGATGCAGGAGTGGCACACCATGCGCTTCGTCCAGCGGCACATCAACATGTGCTCGATGGCACTGAGCAAACGCGTGCTGACCATGACCGGGCGCCTGTCGTTCTTCCGCGCCAGCGTGATGACCAACCCGGAATTCATCAAGGACGTGGAAGCCGACTTCCTCGATCACTGGCGGCTGGGACGCTTCCAGTTCCTCACCGGCGACGACAAGTCCTCCTGGTTCAGTCTGATGCGCGCCGGCTGGGACACCTTCTACGTGCCCGACAGCCACACCCTGACGGTGGAGCATCCACCCGACAACAGCTTCCTGCGCGCGACCCGGCAACTGATGTACCGCTGGTATGGCAACTCGCTGCGGCAGAACTTCCGCGCCACCCGACTGCTGGGCCTCGACCGTCTGGGCCTGTTCACCATGTACGTGCTGTACGACCAGCGCGTGTCCATGTGGACCTGCCTGATGGGCCTGAGCGCCTCGGTGGTGGCCGGCCTGCTGTTCGGCATCCAGTACCTGTTGCTGTACCTGTTCTGGGTGCTGTTGTCGCGCACCCTGGTAACGCTGTTGTTCTTCTTCGCCAAGCACCCGGTGCATCCGATGTACCCCTTCGTTCTGTATTACAACCAGATCGTCGGCTCGGTGATGAAGGTTTACACCATGTTCCACATGGACCAGCAGAGCTGGACCCGGCAAAAGACCACGCTCAGCAATGGCAGCGTCAGTTTCGATGCGGCCCTTAATCGATGGACGTCGAAGACGATGTTGTTGTCCTCCATCGCCATCTTCTTCGGGGTCATTTCGGTCCTGCTGGAACTCACGCAACCTTAAGTAAAGGCGCGAATGCTATGAGTAGCACCACTGTCTTACCTGCAAACGTTGTTCACGAAGCGATCGATGAGCGCCAGTTCGTACGCGCCAAGATTCCCGCCCGCATCAGCCTGCAAGGTCACGGCCTGAACGGCGTGGAGTGCGAGATCCTGGACATCTCCCTGGGCGGCATCGGTCTGTCCCACGAGCAGCCGCTGAAGCTCGGCAGCCTGTTCCAGGGCTCGATCAAGCTGAAGTTGAACAGGGTCGACCTGAACATCGACACCAAGCTGAAGATCGTCTCCCAGCGCGGCCATGAAGTGGGCGCCGAGTTCGTCGAGCTGGATCGGCAGAAGCGCGACATCCTGCGCTACATCATCTCGGCCTACATGTCCGGCGACATCGCCGACATCAACGGCCTGTTCAACGTGATGCAGCGCGAGAACTACATCAAGGAGCGCAAGACCAAACAGGCCAGTTCGCGCACGCCCACCGAACGCCTGAAGGCGGCGCTGGGGTCGATGCTGTTTCTCGGCGCCGGCCTGGCGGCACTGAGCCTGATCCTCTACAAGAGCTACCTGCTGTTCTTCCAGATGCCGGCTGCACAGGCGGTGGTCAGCGCCAATGCCTACGTGGTGAGCATGCCGGAGAACGGCAACCTCAAGTACCTGATCGGCCCCGAGCAGACCAGCGTGAGCACCGGCCAGCCGCTGGCCAGCGTGTCCACGCAACTGGCCAGCAGCCTGACCAGCCCGACCGACATCGCCGCCCTGGCCAGCCTTTCCGAGCAGGATGCAGCCGCCCTGCTCGGCCGCGTGACCGTCGAGACGGTGATCGCCAGCCCCTGCGACTGCAGCCTGTACTTCCCCCGCCCGCGCATGGACGGCTTCGCCTACAAGCAGGAGCAACTGGTGCATCTGCTGCCGCAGGATCAGCCGCTGAACGTCAAGGCCAGCGTGCCGTTCGATCGCATGGACAAGATCGAGCGCGTGCGGGCGGTCGAGATGCGTGTGCTGGGTAGCGACGCCCTCTACAGCGGCGAAATCATCGCCAGCCGCGTTGACGACCAACGGCAGATGGTCGAGCTGACCATCAAGCCTGATCAGGCGTTGCCGCGCAGCGCCTATCAATTGCCGACGGCCGTCGACTTCAAGCTCGGCCTGCCCCTGCGCTGGACGTTCTGAGGTCGCCATGCCGGTCAGATATCTTCTTTGCACAACCGCCCTGACGCTGGCGCTCGCCAGCTCGGTGCATGCGGCGCGCAGCCTCGAGCAGGTCCGTTATGCGCTGTTTCAGGACAGCCAGGCGGAGGTCGAAGCAGACCTGCGCCATCTGTCCGCGCGTGGTGACCTGGGCGCCACGCGCCTGCTCGGCGAAGTGCTGGCCGGCCGCAGCCCGGCGAATACCACGCAGGCCATCGACCTGTTCAAGCAGGCCTTTGCCGATGGCCGCGGTGACATTGGCGCGCTGATCCCTCTGGCCCGGCTGGTGGACAACAAGCCGCGCTGGCGCGAAGCCAACCGCACATACGTGCGCCAGGCCCTCAGCCGCTTTACACCGGGACGCGATTTCATCGCCGTCGACACGCGCCTGGAAGTGTTCCTGGTCTACCCCGAGCTGTTCACGCAGGACGAGGTTACCCGCCTGATCGAGCTCTATGACCGCGCCTGCCTGATCTACTGCCACGCGCCGCTGTACCGGGCGGTGGCGGCAGCCCGCTACGGCGAAAGAAGCGAAGCCGAGAAATGGTTCCAGCTGGCCGTGGAAAGCGACCCGCGCGCCGTGCAGCGCTATTACGAGTTTCTTGGCGAGCAGCGCAACGCGCTGTTTCGCGCCTTCGCCGAACGCCTGACGCCGCGCATGAACGCCCTGCCGGTCGACCTGGTGCACCGCATCGCCCAGCAGATGACGAACATCCGCAACATTGAGATCAGCACTTACAACAACAACCGCCCGACCACTCGCGCGCAGAACGACGAAGAAAAGCAGGCCCGCGAAGTCAAGGCGAAGGCCCATGCCAGCCTGGTCGAACAGCTCGACCGGGAAGTGCTGCAGTGGCTGGACAACGCCATCGAGCATGATTTCGGCCCGGCCATGCTGAGCAAGGCCAGCTTCCTCATGACCGCGCCGGACCGCTACAGCCCGGAGCCCGTGCTGGCCCTGATCCAACGCCTGGAACAACGCCAGGGCGAGAACCTGAGCCTGAGCATGGCCGAACGCGAAAACCCGATCACCCCGCAGCGCATCAAGGCACTGCGCGCCAGCCTGCACATGGTGCTGTGGCGCACCCTCGATCCGCAGTTGAGCCAACGCCTGATCACCGAGCTGCAGGCCGAGCAGTACCCCGAAGCACAGCTGCTCGAAGGCGACCTCTACAGCCAGGGCGGGCTGGACGAACCCGATCAGGATCGCGCCCTGGCGCTGTACATGGCAGAAGCCCGCCAGGGCTCGGCGAACGCCCTGCTGCGCATCGCCCGCCTCTATACCTACGGCCGCGCTATCTGCCGCGATAACGGCAAGGCCTACGCCTTCGCCTATGCCGCCCACGAGCTGGGCGACCAGCGCGCCACCGACCTGATGCACTCGCTCAGCACCCGGCTCACGCCCGAACAGCGCGATATAGCCGCCGCCGAAGGCAACCGTCTTATCGAGGAATCCACACTGTGAGCGCTCCTAATTCCTTTGGCCGCGCAGCCCTGCTGCTCGCTTGCCTGCCGCTCGGTCTGCTGCACGCAGAAGAAACCAGCATCGCCTCGCCCGAGCTGGAGCCGGTCACTTCGCTGCTGACGCACAAGTTGTTCCTGCGCACCGGCTATGGGCCGGACGAAACGCGCCTGGGCGAAGACCGTCGCAGCTTCTTCAGCCTGCGCTACGAGCCATCCTACCGCTGGTACTCCCCCGAACAACGCTGGGCCAAGTGGGAAGCCTTCGGCCGCCTGTGGCTCAACTACGACACCGATCCGAATGCCCTGCAAAGCGACGAGGGCAACGACGAGAACCTGTCGAGCCGGCGCCATGCCTACAGCGAAGCCCGCGAGTTCTATGTACGCCGCAACCTGCTGGGCGACGACCCGCGTTTTTCCGCGACCTTCGGCCGCCAGCGCTTCAGCGATCGTTTCGGCATCTGGTGGGACGACAGCATCGAAGCCCTGCGCCTGGACTACAACGACAGCTTCGGCAAAGGCTTCGTCGCCATCGCCGAGAAGTTCTACTACTACAACTCCGACGACAACCGCCTCGACCCGCGCGACAAGAAGATTCGCTACCTGATGGCCGAGTACGCCTGGCGCTGGCATGCCGATCACTGGATCGGCGCGCGCCTGCTGCACGAGGACGACTACTCGGGCAGCTCGCCCGATGATCGCCAGGACTTCGACGGCCTGCGTTACGGCGTATTCCTGCATGGTGACACCCGCCACCTGACGTCGCTGGTCAGCGACTATCACCTGGAAGTCGCGGCACTCGACGGCAGGCTGGAAACCACGCAGAACAATGGCCTGCGCGACAGCGGCGACAAGACCGGCTGGGCTGTGGTGGCGGATGTCGGCAAGCGCTTCGAAACGCTGCCATGGACACCGCGCGTGGGCATCAGTGGTGGTATCACCGATCGCCCGGACGACAGCGGCAGCGACGGTTTCACCCTCAACCGCATCCAGTCTGATCGGCGCAACGATCCGCTGAGCTACAGCAGTCGTCTGGTCAGCAACCTGGTCAGCGTCAACCTGAGCAACCTGGCCTTCTACGGCATCGTGCTGGAAACCCAGCCCACCGACCGCACTGCACTGGATCTGCGCATCAGCGATCTGCATCTGCGCAACCGTTCGGCACAGCTGCCCCTGCGCACCACCACCGAAGGCGTGGTGCGCGATACCGGCTCGTCCCATCTGGGTCAGGTGCTGGACATCAACCACTACTGGCGCATGTTCCCGCTGGCCTACGACGGCAAGCGGGTTCAGCTCAACACCCTGGCCAGCCTGAGCTACTTCAAGGCCGGCAGTGCGCTGGAAATCGGTGATGACTATCAATTGACGCTGGGCATAACCCTGACTTACTGACCGAGAGCAGCGCTAGCATGATCTTCGCCTCCAACGTCTTCCTGTTCCTGTTCCTGCCGGTGTTCCTGCTTTGTTACTACATCGCCAGGGACCACTGGCGCTCGTACGTGATCGTGCTCGGCAGCTACCTGTTCTACGCCTGGTGGCGTCCGGACTTCCTGCTGCTGTTCGTCGCCATCTCGTACTGGAACTACTGGTTCGGCCTGCGTATCAAGGCGCGGATCGATGCCGGCGAGAAGAAGATCGCCTTTCGCCTGTTGACCGTCGGCGTGATCGGCAACCTGGCCACGCTCGGCTACTTCAAGTACGCCAACTTCGGCGCCGACGTGCTGGTGGCGGTGCTGGAACCGCTGGGCATCAATACCTTCACCCTGGAACACATCATCCTGCCGCTGGGCATCTCCTTCTATGTGTTCCAGGCGCTGAGCTACATCGTCGACATCTATCGACGCAATGCCGAACCCACCCATCGCTTCGTCGATTTCGCCGCCTATATCGCCCTCTTCCCGCAACTGATCGCCGGGCCGATCCTGCGCTACAGCCTGATCGACAAGCAGCTGAAGAACCGCACCCACTCGCTGGAGCTGTTTTCCTTAGGGGCCTGCCGCTTCATGCTCGGTTTCATCAAGAAGGTACTGATCGCCGACTCCCTGGCGCCGATGAATACCCTGTTCATTGGCGGCGGTGGCGAACTGCAGATGGCCGATGCCTGGTTCGGCCTGTTTATCTCGGCCCTGCAGCTGTACTTCGACTTCTCCGGCTACAGCGACATGGCCATCGGCCTGGGCATGATGATGGGCTTTCGCTTCGCCGAGAATTTCAACCAGCCCTATATCGCGCAGAGCATCACCGAGTTCTGGCAGCGCTGGCACATGACCCTGGCTGACTTCCTGCGTGACTACGTGTACATGCCGCTGGTACGCAAGCGCCTGGTCGGCATGCTGGTCGGGCTGGTCATCACCATGGTGCTGTCCGGGCTCTGGCACGGGCCGAGCTTCGCCTTCATCTTCTGGGGGCTGTTCTTCGGCATCGCCATGGTGGTCGAGCGCAAGCTGGGCATCGCCACCAAGGTCAACACGCCCTACAACTTCTGGCGCAATGCCCGCTGCATGTTCGTGCTGGCCTCCTGCATGCCGCTGTTCTTCACCGGCAACCTGCCGCACGCCCTGCAGGTCTATCAGGCGCTGATCGGCCTCAACGGCATCGGCTCGCTGGACCTCTACTGGTTCGGCACCTCGGCCATGACCATGACCTTCACCCTGATCGCCCTGCTGTGGATCGTCATCGCCGGCGGCATCAACATTCGCTACTACGCCGGCACGCACAAGGACCCGTACTTCATGCAGCACGTCAGCGGTTTCAGCGCCCTGCTGCTGTGGGTCGGCTTCCTGCTGACGCTGACCCGCCTGGCCGCGAACTCCTTCTCGCCTTTCCTGTACTTCCAGTTCTGAGGATGCCCCCATGTTTCCGGTGATGAACTCGGCCAGCAAGATCAACGGAATTCTCTTCTGCGTGATGCTGTGCGCCATGTTCCTGTATTCGCTGCCGACGGTGTTCGCCTTCGCCGGCACGCAGACCCAGGCTCTGTCGCTGTTTCTCGACGGCAAACTGGTGCGCAAGTTCGAGCAGTTCTACGACAAGCAATTGTTCCTGCGCGACCCGTCCGTCGAGCTGTGGGCCAACATCCAGCACGCGATCTTTCGTGAAGGCGCCAGCGGCGTGGTGCTGGGGCGTGACGGCTGGTTGTTCACCAACCAGGAATACCTGCAGCCCAGGGACCTCGAGGGCAACCTGGAGCGGCAGATCGTGCTGATCGACAAGGTGCGCGCGCAACTGGCGCAACAGGGCGCGCGGCTGATCGTCCTGCCCATTCCGATGAAGCTGGACACCTACGCCGTACATTCCACCTATGCCCCCTCGCAGCCGATCAGCGACCTGTACCAGCACTTCAGCCAGCGCCTGCGCGAACACGGCATCGACACCGTGGACCTGCGCAGCGCCTACCAGAGTGCGGCGGCCACCGAGCCGCTGTTCCTGCGCAACGATACTCACTGGAGCCCGAGGGGCGCTGAACTGGCAGCCCAGACCCTGGCCGCCCAGTTTCCCGAACTGCAGGGCGAGACCCCTTACCTGACCCAGGCAGTCAGCGAAAAAGAGGTGACCGGCGATCTGCTCAACTACCTCAAGTTCGACCCCAGGCTGGCCCCCAGCTATTTCGAGCCGGTACATATCCAGCTTTACGAAACCCTGCAGCAGAGCCGCAACGACCTGGCCGACAGCCTGTTCGGCGAAGAGGCCGTGTCACTGGCGCTGGTCGGCACCAGCTACACGCGCATCGATGACTGGAACTTCGTTGGTTTTCTCAAAGAGGCCCTGCAGCGCGACCTGGTAAGCGTCGCACTGGAGGCCCGTGGCCCGTTCCAGTCGATGAACGAATTTCTCGCCGGCCCAGCCGCGAAAAGCGCTGAGCTGCAGACCGTGATCTGGGAATTCCCCCTGCGCACCCTGCTCGCCCAGCGCCAGATTCCTTCGCCCCTGGCTACGCCAGACACTGCCCAACACTGACCGAGGTACCGTCGCATGCCTGCTTTCATTTCCCGCGCCCTGATCATCCTGCTGACGATCGCCAGCGCCGCCGCCCAAGCCCAGGACGGCAACGCCGACCTTTACGACCCGGTGGCCCCGGCCAACTCGGCTTTCGTACGGGTGCTCAACCTCAGCGAACGCAACATCGAAGTCACCCTCAGCGGCAAGAACAAACCCCAGGTCGTCACCGGCGGGCAGTTCGGCGGCTATCGCTTCGTCGTGCCGGGCAAGCAGCGCATCGCCGTGGCCAACCAGGCGATCGAGCATGAGCTGAAGGCCAACACCGCCAGCACCGTGATCTACCGCGACGGCCAGCTGCTGCTGATCGCCGACCAGTTCGTCAACGAACCGCGCAAGGCGCAGATCGCCTTCTACAACCTCACCGACAAGCCGGCAGCGTTGAAGACCGTCGACGGGCAGCACGTGGTGGTCGACACCATCGAGCGCGACCAGACCGGCAGCCGTATGGTCAACGAGCTGAAGATCGCCTTCTCCGCCTATGCCGACAGCGAACAGCTGATCGGTTTCGACGAGCTGTTCCTGAAAAAGGGCCGCTCCTACAGCTATGCCCTGCTACCCGCAGCCAACGGCTACCGCGCGATAACCCTGGCCAACAGCATCGACCCCAGCGAATGAACCCTGAACGGCCGGCCAAACAAGTGAGCGGACGATGATCCCAACGAGCATGAAGCACTATTTTCTACTGGCCATCGGCAGCCTGATCGCAGCAGGCGTACAGAACGCCTCCGCTGCGGCGCAGGGCGAAAAGACCGATGCATGCACAGATTTGCAATGCCTGATCTGCCCGCAACTCAGTGCGCCTGAGGAATATGCCGAAGGCAACATGAAGTCACTCAAGCAGATCGTGCCGGGGAGCGATCGCTGGCTGTTCCGTTCGGAGGTCGACCTGACCAATGAGTTCGGCATTCCGCCAGCCATGCAGCCGGAGTTCGCCCGCCTGATGCGTGCGTTCGCCAGCCATGGCACCCAGGTGGCGGTGGCCGTGCAACCAACTCGCGGCCTGATGCATCGCGCCCAGCTGCAGCCAGGGCAGATGCATGGCTTCGACTACGCGCGTGCCAGCGCCAACCTGCGCAAGTTCCTGCAGCAGATGCGTGACGGCGGCGCCATCGTCCCGGACATCATGACCCTGGTGGAGCAACCGCCGAAGGACTTCTTCTTCCGCCGCGACCACCACTGGACCCCGGTAGGCGCAGAGGCCACCGCCCGCGTCACCGCCGATGCCATTCGCCAGCACCCGGTCTACGCGCAACTCCCGCGCAAGGGCTACACCACCGAGCGAACCCTGACCCTGTCCAAGGACGGCACCCTCAACCTCGGCCTGGCGGCGATCTGCGGCAACCACTTCGGTTATCAGTTCGTGCCCGGCTACCAGACCGTGCCGGAAGACAACGACGCAGCCCTGCTGTTCGAAGAGCAGCCCGACCCGGAAATCGTCCTGGTCGGCACCAGTAACTCCGCCGCCCGTGAAGATGAGACCAAGCAGTTCAACTTCGACGGTTTTCTCAAGCAGTACCTGAGCAGCGACCTGATCAACTACGCCCTGCCCGGCGCGGGCCAGGACGGCTCGCTGCTGGAATACCTGCTGTCGTCCAACTACGTCCCGGACAAGGCGCCCAAGCTGATCATCTGGGAGCTGCCGGCCAACTATCGCCTGGATGGCGACCTGATGTACCGCCAGCTGATCCCGGCGGTCAACGGCGGCTGCAAGGCGAGCGACAGCCTGCTCGAAGCGCGTCTCGAACGCCCGGCCATGGGCCTCAACGATCGCCTCGAACTGCTCAGCAACGCCGGTGCGCAGCGCAAGGACCTCAAGGGCCGCGACGCGGTACTCGACATCCGCATCAGCGACCCCAACATCAAGAACTTCTACATCATCACCTACTACGACAACGGCACGCGCGACAAGGTGTGGTTCCGCCGTGAAGCCATCGTCACCGGCGGGCAGTACTACCTGGAGCTGAGCCGCGCTGCGGAGTTCCGCGACGCCAACCTGCTGTCGGTGCTGCTCGAACCCACCCAGGTGGTGGAGCAACCCTTCCAGATCGAGACCAAGCTATGTCTGTGAAGATGTCGCCCGGCCGCCTGACCGCCATGCTGGTGCTGCTCGCCGGCCCAGTGAGCGCCAGCGCCACGCAGTCGATCTGGAGCAACCACGCGCCGAACGTGGCGGCGCAGATGACGGGCGACTACCGCAACGCGAGCTGCCCGAAAAAGCCGCCTGCGGCCTACACCGGGCACCTGCAACTGGACAGCAAGTACGACCAGAGCGACGCCAGCAAATCGCGGCTGGTGGCGCGTCAGAGCAAGGACACCCAACGCATCCGCCAGCAGGTAAAGCACTACATCGGCGGCCTGGTGAAAGCGACTCAGGTGTTCCAGCGCACCCGCAAGGCCGATGAAGCCACCACCGCCCTGGCCTGCCTTAACCAGTGGCTCGATGCCTGGGCCGGCAAATCGGCGCTGCTCAGCGCCGACGCCAGCAAGACCGGCGTCGCCTCGCGCAAATGGGCACTGGCCGCCATCGCCTCGACACTGCTCAAGGTGCAAGCCTTGAGCGATCAGCGCTATCAGTTGAGCGCCGTTCAGGCGCGCTGGCTGGGCGAGTTGTCGGCCAAGGTGATGGCCGAGTACGAGCCGCGCCGCCATGACAGAGGCATCTACTTCAACAACCACGACTACTGGGCCGCCTGGGCCGTGGCCGCCACCGCCATGCTGCTCGACGATGACCACGCCCTGGCCTGGGCCGATGTCGCGTTGCGCCGCGCCTTCACCCAGCTCACCCCCGGCGAGGGCGATTACCAGTACCTGCCCCTGGAGGTCGCTCGCGGCCGTCTGGCTGCTGACTACAGCCACTACGCCCTGGTACCGCTGATGCTGCTGGTGGAGGCTGCCGAACATAACGGTCGCCCACTCACCGAGCAGGAGCGCGAGAAACTCGCCGGCCTTGCCAACTTTGCCGCGCGCGCCGCGCTGGAGCCCAAGACCCTGGCGGAACTGACCGAGCGCCAGAGCGAAGTCGGCCCGCACAAGATGGTCTGGGTGCTGCCCTTTCTCACTCGCTATCCGCAGCACCAATGGGCCGCACGCCTGTACCAGGCGCACGGCAAAGCCATCAATCATTACAGCCAGGTGGGCGGCGATCTGAAACCGCTGTACCCCCAGCTCAACTGACGCAGGATGCCACCATGTCCCAGGCACTGACCCTCTCCCGCGCGCTGCTGCTGACGGCCTGCGCAGCCTGCAGCCTGAGCGCCCTCGGCGGCCCAGCGGCGTTGCACACGCTGGACCCGCAATGGCAACAGCAGCAGCAACAGCGCACCCGCCAGCAGATCATGCAACACAGCCAGCCACCGACCTTCGACCTGCCGGCACCTTCGCAGCGAGGCAACGCCAGCCTGGAGCCGATGTATTCGGCGCAGGCGGGCAGCTGGCCGTTCGAGCCGTTCGTACACAACGGCCTGTTCCGCGCCATCGCCGGCTACCAGGCGCAACACCCGCGCGCCGTGGTCATCCGCGGTGGCAGCGTCAGCCTGGCGCAACTGCACGCGCAACTGAACGACCCGCAGGTGCTGCGTAAGCATGAAGACGGCTATCTGCTCAGCTACCCGCTGATGATTGCCGAAGACGCCGCCCTGCTCATCGACGATCAGGTGCTCTACCTCTTCGGCCCGTCGGGCACCGCACTGATCAACCAGGGGTTGCTGCAGGTACAGGACTCGCGCCTGGAAAGCTGGAGCGATGGGCGCGCACTGGCCACCGACCGCCCTACCCGGCCCTTCATCATGAACTGGGCCGGTAGCCGCTTGCGGGTTGTCGACTCGCACCTGGTCAAGATCGGCTACAACGCCAACTTCTCCCGCGGCATCAGCAGCGGCATCAGCGCGCAGCAGTCCGCCACCCGGCCGGCGGCGCGCATTCTGATCGACAACAGTCGCTTCGAGAGCATGGCCAGCGCCCTGGAGCTGCGCCACAGCGAGGCCCTGATCCGCAACAACCAGTTCAGCCACCTGCAGCAGTACGGCATAGATCTGGGCAACAGCCGCTTCCTGATCGAAGACAACCGCATCGACGACGTAAAGCACAACAGCGGCATCCGCATCGGCGGCAGCAGCAGTGGGCGCATTCAGAACAACCTGATTTTGCACACCGGCAAGAGCGCCATCGAAGTCAGCGAGCAAAGCGGCGCCCTGCTGATCGAGAACAACCGCCTCGGTGCGTCCGAGGGCTACGGCGTGATGCTGCGGCAGATCAACGGCGGCGCCGGGCTGCTGATCGAGAACAACCTGATCGCCAACAACCGGCTCAGCGCCATCGACGCCGGCGGGCTCAGCGGCGCCCTGATCATCGACAACCGCATCCACTCCACCCCGGAATACGCCATCAGCCTGCGCAACGAGCAGCTCACCGCCGGCCAGCTGGTCATCACCGGCAACACCCTGGAAAGCATCGGCAAAGCCATGATCCGCGTGGAAGGCATGCAAAACACCGTGCTGGGCAGCAACCAGTACCGCGCCAACCCGCTGTTGCAGAACCTGCTGATCGGCGACCTGCTGCCCCTGCAGAGCCAGATCCTCGACAACACCGTGCGACGCAACTGCCACCTGCAGATATCCCAGCCCCTGACCGGCACCACTGGCAGCGCAGGCGCCCCCACCTGCACCAACTGACCAGCGCCAGACGTGACTGACAGGCCTGCACTCTTCCCGATCCGAGTGCAGGCCAGACGGGGTCAGCAGGCGATTGAAAAACGTAGGCGAGACAGGCAAGACAAGGCCGATGACGGCCCCGCAAAAACGGCCGAAAAAGCGCAGCCTGCGTGTTGTAAATGAGCATTTTGACTGGGCTCGCACGCGAGGCCGTTTTTAACGCCGTATTGCCAACGCACGACTGCATGGATGCAGGAGGTAGGGCGACGCAGGAAGCCAAAGCCGAGGTAGTTTTTCAACGCCTGCTAGCGGTGCTCGACTTTTAGCGTTGAAAACACAGCCGCCCCGGCACTGGTTTCATTGCCGTTGTTGTCGAGCGTGTAAACGCCCGCCTTGAAATACAGGTTGTGACTGGCCCAGGCCGAATTGAGCACACCGCTCCAGGTTCTGACCGTGCCACCCGGCTCGACCAGGCCAATCGTCAGCCTGCCGTTCTTCGCCAGAAAGACTTCATAACTGAAATCCTGATTCAACTTGATCCTGCTCGACAGCACGATCTTGGTGGAATTGGCGCTGGCCGGATTGCCCCGAAACGAAATCACCACATTGCCATAGCCCGTGGGTGACAAGGATTGATAGCCCAACATCATGGGGGGCGACGTGCTGTTCTTCGAATGGATCTGGGAAAACGCGATCAGCCCGTTCGACGGCACCTGAGTGATTTTCACCGTGGCGCTCAGCACGTTATCTGCGGCGCTATAGCGCCAGTTGCGCAGAGCGCCGTCGGCGAAGGTCTCGCGCAACTCACTGCGCGGATAGGTCGAATTGGCAGTCGTGGTGCCGTTGACCGGCGCCCAGAAAAACAGCTTGCCCTCCTTCGACTGAAAGTAATGATCCTGATACCCACCAGCCAGAACGGGGGTGGAAATAACGGTGGCGGGAACACCGACAGGGATGGTCAGGTTCCAGGTGGACAGATCGATCATGAGGGCGGTACTCCGAGGGTGAAACGCTGGTCTACGCCCGATCTATCCATGGCCGTGCCGGCATCGCTTCGAGCGTTGAAGCGCAGAATATCGGCACGCTCGGCGGCCGTTAACGACCACCCGTCACCATGCTGGCGCTATTTTTTTGACCACCTGAAAAGTGGCCAACAGGAACGCCTGTCCACACGTTCATCGCCAAGGAATTTCCCCATCGACACGCCGAACAGTGCGTCAGAAGCGGCGGAGTTGGCGCCCATGAAAGCTTTGCAGAAATGTGCGCCAGCTCGCGCTTCGTAGCGCGGCGAGCGCTGGCGCTCCTTCGAGGGCGTCAGACCATTTGCGGCTGGCACAAGCGAACATACGGAAACGACAAAGCCCCGAACCTTATTGCGGTTCGAGGCTTTGGTTTGGATATGAAGGGAAAGATGGAGATTTGAACCCGTTTCGACGGCTGCCCGTTACTGCCCTGCTCTGCCCAACGCTAGCAAAATCAAGGCTTTCGCCTCATGCCTGCTGCCCATTGCGGCACTCTGTCGCCCGTTGATTTCGACACTTTTTCGACTCAACGCCTAGACAGGTCTGACTTCTGGGGCTAGCTTTTGGCCATCAGTCGATGGGTCAGCATAGCAGCACGTTTAGATGGCTAACTGTACCGCAGGCTTTCAGCCCGCCTGAGGTGACACTTATCAGGGCTGATTATCTTAGAGGGAAGTGAGATGTCATCAACTGGCGAGAAACCTGGAATCGGTATTTACATTTGTAGAAAATGCGGTCAATCCGTTTACCTTAACGACAGCAGTGACCGGCTCCCTCCATGCCCTAAGTGCCAAGGGACTGAGTACCGGCCGTAATCACTTCACTCATTGGTAGAATAAAAAAAGCTGCCAGTGAGTGATTCTTTGTTTCTTACAGATAAACATAAAATTTCTCTGCTCTAAGAATTATTATATTTTTAGCTTATGGAAAAACCAATGGATGCTTTTAAGGATAGAATAATTCAAGAGTGGGGCGGAGTGAATTTTTCCTTCTTTAACGAATCCATTTGGAGCTCTTCTCTACAGCAAAAAGACCTAGCCAGAGTTAGAGGCTTCTTAATTAATTCTGGCATTTCTAATGTCGATATTTCTTTGGTAATACCCCCCGATAGCTCTACCTCTCGCCAAAGATGGTCGAAGTATTACGATCCATCTGGTCAGTGCGTAAGCTCTTTGGTAGAGGAGCCAATCCCAGGAGGAAGCAATAATATAAAGTTCACTTTTTGCTATAGCAGTGTTGAAGACAGGCAGGATGGGCAGACCCAAGAGCTTCATACGGTAAACATTCTTCGCCTTATTTTTGGTGTGCCAATTGCGAGGGAGCTTCTTTTAACTAGAAGCTTTTCCAATAACACCTGCCAGCCTATCTCTCACTCTGAAAAGGGGTTTGCTTCCTATTTTGATACGCAGAATTTGAATTTTTTTAACGATCCTGACATAGAGAAAGCCAGAATTAGGCAGTTACCCCCTGAGTCCACCATTCTCTTGGATAAGGCGTTTTCTCAAATATTCCCTATTGAACGATTCGTTCTCATGTGGTCAGCCTTTGAGGCTGTAATATCTTCCCTACCAATTCCAGGCAATAACGGGGATAAGCGCAAAAAATATTTTAACAATGAGCTAGGGTCGCAGATAATCAACAATGAAGTTTTTAGACTGCATAGAATAAGATGCGACATATTCAAGGAGGGTAAATTTTCAGGTGATCAGATTGAAAAAGACTGCTGGTCTCTCTACGCAGCATTGCAACTAGCAATTCTAGAGGATTCTGAGCAGCGCCAAGCTTTTACACGTGGTTATGAAAAAGCTTTGTCTAGTGATGATTAATTTCTGTTTTCAAGCCCAATATGTGACTTGCAATTCCTTCGCTCAATGCTTCCTTCTTTTCCTCCGCAGAAATCCTTCAGCTTTCTTTCTTCCTTAATTACAGTTACTCGCAACTTTTCTTTGGGTTGTTCTTGAGGCACTGTCCTTGGAGCTTCCCGAGAGCTGAGCACGTTGTCAGCTCCTCTCGGGGTGTAGTTCTGATCGTTGAACACGGTCTGTTTGACTGCAGGACTATTTGATCCAGTGGTCTGCTCACGTTGCTCCTGAGACATTGCGTCTCGCCTTGCCTGCTGCTCCACGATCTTGTCCCAGTCGTTCCTGGGCGTTGGCTCTGATCGGGTGATTTCGGCAACCGGGGTGGGTTTCGGTTGCTGACTGTTCGCAGCCAGATTCTTTACGGTGTTCTCCATAAACGCTTGGCCGGCCAGAGTAAGTACACCAAGGGTAACGGCAGTGCCTATCACGCCTGCCAGTACGACCTTAAGATTGCTGCCTTTGCTTGGGCGGCTGGTTAGCCATTCTGGGGCATCGTCTCTGTCTGCCTTCATCCTTGAACTCCTTCCTTACCAGTCCCTTTCCCGCATGCCCATGATGCACTCCTGCACGTCCTCGTCGATGACGTTGCCGGGCTTGATGCACTCTTTCATGGTCTTGCGTGTTCCGCGATTAGCTTCCCGCTCGGCCTTGGCCTGACGCTCGAGGTTATTGCGTGCAGCTCGGCCCATCGCGGTGTCATTGCCCGACAGGCTCTGCATGATGCTTTTGCTGACGTATTCACCTGCCGCGTTTGTGGCGGGCTTGATCGCGTCGATTGCTTTGGACAGGGCTGTCTGATCGTCTGCGTTGGCTGCAAGGCTGACGATGGCCAGTGCCAATATGGCTGTTCTCTTCATTCTTTACCCACCTCCCTTCGGGCATACCAGCGCCTAGCTACTTCCTGGGTGATCGCTATCCCGCGTTCTGATCGGTCAAGTTTCGATTGGCCTCGTCGTACTCGGGGCTTGTCTGGCCGCTTTCGGGGGCTACGTTGCCACTGGCCAGCCACAAAGCATATGAAGGATAGAGTCGTGTGAGCGCCTCTACCTCCTGAGTGCTAATCCTCGTCCGCTTGTCGTAGCGGACAGTCCTCCACCGCGTCCCGCTGATTTCGGTCTTCTTCACCAGCTCGTCTAGGCCTGCCTTATCTACAAGTGCTCTAACGCGGTCGTCTATTGATTCCATAATGATCTAGTAATCTACGAATGTAATATACAAATAGCGCCCACTGTCGTTGTATATTACGACTGTAGGTTACGTCAGGTATCCGCTGCATGGTGACCAAGACGTAGCGCAACAAAGACCAACATAGTGCAACAAAGGCCACTCTGATGGAAGGAATCCCCCTGACGCTGAAAGACCTTGTGAGCCCGCCCCCGCTGATGCCGTGGCGCGAGTTCGCAAACTGGATTCGCATGAGTGAAGACCACGACACCGTTCGCGGCTGGATGCGCAACGGCTACCTGCCCCACCTCAAGGTAGGCCGCCACGTAATGGTCAACGTCGCCCTGCTGACCAAGAAGCTTATGGAAGAGGAGTGGGTTGAATGATCCGCCAATCCTCCAGCCTCCCAGGTGAGGGCATGACCTATGAGCCTCTCCCGCTACCTGCACCAACCGCACGCCGACAACTGCGACTGCTCTGTCTGCTGGCTAAACCGCAACTGGATACCGCCCAAGGCGCCTACCTACCCATACACACAATGCACCGACTGCCGCCCCGCGCAATGGTCCGTGGTCAATGGTCTCAACCACGTTACGCAGGCCTATACCTGCGAGAGACACAAGCCCGGCAACCGTCCGCCGCAGTACTGGCACGTTGTGAGCGACACCGGCAAACCAACGCCCTTCGTGCCCCTGCGCGAACCGTTCGAACTGGTGGGGTGATCGCATGATCGTTCTCGATACGCCTTCTGTCGTCATGCTCGGCCTGCTGCTCATTAACTGCATCGGCGTCGCCTACTGGTTTGGCCGCATGGATGGTGCCCGCACCGCCCGCCCTGCAGACCCGCGCCTGGCCAACACCCAGGCAGAAACACGCGGCTTCTTCAAAGGCCTGCCCGCCGCGCTCGTTGCTATGTCGGTCAAGGGCCGCGCCCCCGGCTTGTCCGAACACGCTCCACCGTTCGGCCAAACGGAGGCACGGGCGGAGCGAACCCTTGAACGCCCACCACCCTGAATAGCCTCCGCTCGTGAGTGTGGGGCAGCTCCACCGCCCCGCGCTCCCGAGCCCTCGGCGGCAAGAGTGGGATGACAAGGGCAAAGCCCTTGGTGTTGAACAACTAACCCGCTGCACCAGCGGCGCTAACTGAAAACCTCAGCAAGTCGAGAACCCCACCCGGGCAAAAACGAGAAGTTTGCCCGTGTGGACCCGCTCGGCCTGCTGAAAGGCAAACCCGCGCAATACCGCGCAACCAAGCGAGGAAACACAACATGGCACGCACCACTATGGAACTGGCATTCATCAGCGCTGAGCGCGTGAAGTTCGACAACGTGGATCTGGTGAAGCTGTACCTGGGCGACGAACCGGACGGCGAAAAGGACCTGGGCGTCTCCCTGCTCTCGATGCAGGTAGCCGAAATCGCCCTGGACGAAGTGTGGGCCGCCTGCAAAGGCCTCGATGTGCTGGAGACCGTCCGCGTCACCGTAGAGATTGATCGCGGCTCCAAGAACGCGGGCAAGTTCATCGTCCTGCACGTCGAGTCGGCCAAGCCTGCCCGTGGCACTGGCGCTGCTGACACTGCCACCGAAGCCCGCAAGCTCGCCGCCCAACAACAGCCCAAGCCGACCGGCACTCAGCCGGACGCGGCCAAGGCCTGACGGGAGGGCGCCGCCGTGCTGATCGTTGATCGCGTGCTGTGTGACTGCTGCGGGCAGCCCATGGGCCAGCTCTACAACCAGTCCGCCCCCCAGCCCGACCTGCTGCCCGATCTGAACAAGGCGCCCGACCTCGTCATCTGCCCCGACTGCATCGCCATGGCTGAGGTCATCCGTGACCCCAGCCTGGCCGAGTAAGGGGGCGCCATGAATTTCATTGTGTGCGACGGCGTATGGGAGAGCGCAGGCCAGACCCCGGTTTGTGTCGGCACCCTCTCCACCGTCGCGCTCAGTGAGATAAGCCCGACCGGGCTAACCGCTGAAGACCATGCACAGATCCGCGAGCACGCCCTGGTGCTGTTCGCCATCGTCTTCGGCGCTCTCGTGCTGAAAAAGGCACTCAACCTGTAGGAGACACACCCATGCAAAACCTGAAAGTCCTGCGCCGCTCGCTCGGTGCCACCGCCGCTGTTGGCCTGCTGGCCATGCAGCAAGCCCACGCCGCCCTCCCGGCCGGCGTGACCACTGCCCTCACTGATGCGCAGGTCGATGGCGTCGAGGTCGCGGGCATCGTCCTGGGCGTGATCATCGCGATTGCCGCCTTCAAGTTCATCCGCCGCGCGCTGTAAGGCCGGCTGCAACCAACCAGCCCGGTAACTCGTTATCGGGCTTTTTCACATCAGGATTTCAACCATGAACCTAGACGCCAACATGCTGACCACGATCATCATCGTCATGGCGTTCTGGGCTCTGTTCTTTGGGCGGGTTTGAGATGCGCCAGGGTCGGTCGTTTATTGCGCTGTTTCTGCTGGTTGTTTTGGCGGGGTCTTACTCAGGGCTATCACGGGCTGAGGGTTATTATTGGTCATCTTCAAATGCTCCCGTTCCATTTGCTAACAAGTCTTATGACTCTCCTTCTGCCGGTTGTTCTGAAATCGCTTCAGCTCGCCCAGGTGGTCCTTACGGCACTCTTCTAACCTTTCTTTCAGAAACAAGCGTTCGTTGCCGCCTCACAAAAGATGGTTATCCCAACGGTGTAGCCGATTATTCTTTTCGCCTGAATGGTGATTCTTGCCCTGCTGGTTACTCTGTAAACAAAACAGACTACAACAAGCCTGTTTGTATTCCTCCTGAACAGCCTGATAATCAATGTCAGGCTAAGGCCGGCCAAAGTACCACCTGGTCCATGCTTCGCCCCGACCTCAATGGCCTCGGTCCTATCGAATATGGCTGCGAGGCCGGTTGCCGTATCGCCCTTGGCAGTGGCTCTGAGTGCGTTCCCGTCTCCGAAGGCGCCACCACAGGGGTTTGCTACGGTGTAGGCACCTTCACCGGCGCTGAGTGCCAGCCCGGCGACAACCCTACCGGTGGCACCCCGCCGCCCGATCCTACCGACCCCACGGACCCCACCGACCCGCCGCCAGATTGCGGCCCTGGCCACTCATGGTCCGGCACGACCTGCGTGCCTGATGAACCTGAGGAATGCGACCCCAGCACCGGCGAAGTCTGCCCGCCCGATGATGGTGACGGTGAAGACGGCGATGGTGAGGACGGCGACGGGGATGGGGACGGCGAAGGTGACGGGGATGGCGAGGGAGACGGCGATGGGGATGGCGAATGCGATCCCGCCACCGATCCGAACCAATGCAAGGGCACGGACGGCGGCGACTGCGACCCCAAAACCGATCCCAACCAGTGCAAAGGCGATGATGAGCCTGAGTGCGACCCCAAAACCGACCCGAACAAATGCGTAAAGCCCAGCGTCGAGGGCGAAGCCTGCGACACCGAGCTGAAGTGTGAAGGCGACGTCATCCAGTGCGCCATTCTGCGCGCTAACAAGAACCAGATTTGCCAATGGCAGTACGACGATAAGGTTCGCAGCGACATCGCCACCGAACTGGCTGGTGAGGACTACCAGCTAGAAGAGAAGTCCATCGCTGTCAGCAGCCTGTTCACCGAAGCCGTGAACAAAGGCCGTTGGCTGCCGCAGTCGTGCCCTTCCCCACAGAGCTTCACCGTCATGGGTCGCAGCTACTCGTTTAGCTGGGAACCCGCCTGCCGTTTCGCCCAAGCCATCGGCCCGCTGATTGTGGCCCTGGCTTCGATCTTCTTTGCAGTCTCCATCGGACGCGGAATCAAGGGGTCTTGATATGCCACTACTACCACTGCTTGCCACCTTCCTCGGCTCCATCGTTTCCGGGCTGGTCTTCCGGGCGCTGGCTTCCCTGGGCTTTGCTTACGTTGCCTATGTCGGTATCGGCCAACTGATCGACACCGTCGACGGCTATATCAAGGGTCTGTTCGGCGCCATCCCGCCACCGGTCGCGGCCATCCTCGGCATGGCCAAGGTCGATGTGGCCATCAACATCATCATCGCCGCCGTCATCGCCCGCCTGATGCTGGCTGGGATGGACCGCATTACCGGCACCATCACCGGCCTTGCCCTGCTCAACAAGGCAGGTGGCTGATGTTCGTCCTGCGCACGGGTCTGCAGGGCAACGGCAAGACCTTGAACACCATCAAGGAAGTAGACGCCAAAGCCGCGAAAGAAGGCCGCCCGGTCTACTACCACAACATCCGTGGCTTCGATCCCAATGCCGAAGTGCTCGAGGCCGTTTGGCAAGAATTCGACGAGCCGCAGAAATGGCACGAGCTGCCGCAGAACGCCATGATCGTCATCGACGAAGCGCAGACCTTCTTCCGTGTGCGTCCTGCCGGCTCTGCCGTCCCCGCCTACGCCAGCGCCCTGGAAACCATGCGCCATCGCGGCCATGAACTGCACTGCATCACCCAAAACCCCGGCCTGATCGACACCCACTTCCGCAAGCTCTGCAACTCGCATATCCACTACGTGCGAGGCCACAAGGGCAAGGTCATCAAGCGCTGGGAATTCGAGCGCGTGAACATGGACGTCGAGAAGAAAAACGACTTCAGCGACGGCCAGGCCACGCGGGTGCTACTCGATAAGAAGTACTTCGGCGTGTACCAGTCCGTCGCCGAAGGCTCTGAGCATCACATGAAGTTCAAGCCGCCTCGGGCGCTGTTCGTCTTTATCGCCTGCATCATCGGCATCGGCTATTTCGGCTACGGCATCTATGAACGGCGCATCGCCCCGCCCAAGCCCCAGGCCGAAGCCGTCGAACAGGCGCGCGCCATGTCACCGACCGGCGAACCCGTGGCGCAACAGCCAGCAGCGAACAATGCCGCGCCACTGTCGCCTGAAGAGTACGTCGCACTGCGAGTCCCACGCCTGCCCGATGTACCCAGCTCAGCGCCGATCTATGACGAAATCACCCGGCCCGTCACCTATCCGCGCTTGTCCTGCATGTACTCCACTGATCAGCAGATGGTGGCCAGGAATCACAAGCGCCTCGTCCTGGGCTACCGCGACGGCAAGGTGTATGGCTGTCGCTGCAACACACAGCAAGGCACTAGAGCGGTGGTGTCCTTTGAGGCCTGCATGGCCTACGTCGAAGAAGGCGCGTTCGATCCTGCGAAGCCTGATCGCCTGCCCGATCCGAACGGCCAGATTGCTCAAGCTCAGCCTGAACAACAAACACCGCAACGCCTGCCCCCTCGGCCTGCTCCCTCTGCAGCATCCAAAGCGCCTGTAGGAGCCGCCTGGCCGTCGCTGAGCGGTTATCAGGGTGCCCTGTGAGCGAACACCAGCGGAACGCCAGGCGCGGCGGCGTGGTTGCGTGCGAGGCACGAGCGCGCGTGTGCGCCGCCGCGCGGGCGCTGACGTCCCTGTAGCACGTCAGATAAACCGATTTCGAAATGGCAAGTAATGGCCAGTAAGGAAACCAAAGCATGAAGATCAAAGATTTTGCCCGTCTAGACCTCAACGGTGAGCACAACAGCCTTGGACGAATTTTCGTTGATCCTGGTACTGCTGAAATCGTCGATCTGTCGAAGGCCAAAATCCTGGCCTGCAGCGTCGATACAGTCCGCCAGCTCTATCGCGGACTGATCCGCCCGGAAATCATGAGCCTGTTCGAGAAGCCGGGGACCATCGTCGATTTCGCTGGCCAGCGTTGGCACTCGGGTCGTGTCAGCAAGGACTCTGGCTATCAGTACAAGCTGCAGAACGCAGACCTTGGCATCATCCTGCTGGTCAAAAACTTCAACGCCAAAATCGAGAACATCGGTCCCCACCTGAAAATAGAGGTGTCTCCGCATGCCATCGATCAGTTCTGCCCCGAGCGCCTGCAAGAGCGCTTGGACTACTACGCCAGCCACGTGCTGACCAACATTGAGCGCAACCAGTGCGCCGTTCACCTCGCGCTTGACCTGCAGGGATGGCAACCGCCCGCCGATCTGGTCGCCCGTATGCACTGCCGCGCACGTGCTGCTCGTGACATTTCCGGCATCAAGGAAATCCAGTGGACGCTGGAGTCTGCCACTTACGGCAAAGGTCAGTCCTACCTGTTCGGCTCCGCCGGTGGCGTCCAGCTCGGTATCTACAACAAGACCGAACAGGCCCGGTCCATCGACAAGCTCGACTACTGGGAAAACGTCTGGAAGCGTCGCGACAGCTTCGACGAAGGCGATCCGGATAACTACAACCCAGAGCAAGACGTGTGGCGTGTCGAACTGCGTTACCACCATTCGGTGATCCAGCAATTCGCGTCCGGTTCGTTCGACCTGCACAGCGGCGAAACCATCGAAACCAACAGCTACGCCGCCTTCGCTCCGCACCTAGACGGCCTGTGGCGCTATGGCCTGCGTCAATTCAAGTTGCTGGCTCGTCCTGGCTACTTTGAGCCCATCTGGACGCTGATCCGTGACGACGTGCGCGTCGATCTGCCGGTGGATTCCCTGGTGGATGACACCGAGTACAAGCGCCAATACAAAACCTCGCGGGGCTTCTCCGGCAAGAACGTCGAGCTATTCCTGGGAAACTTCGTCAGCCTGCTGGCACGGGAGCGAGTGGGCGCTAGAAAGGCTTTCTATCGGCTCAAGGATTGGGAGTGCTGGCCGGTGATCCGCGATCACTATGCCGCTAAGGGCATGGATGAAGACGGGCTGTATAAGCACATCAAAGGCATTCTTGAGGAACGGCATGTGCGTTGGGGGCGTGCTGTCTGATGAGCGTTTTTCAACTACCGTGCGGGCGCTGGAAAGCTGACATTGAGCCAATCAAAGGGAAGCGTTTCCGCAAGATTTTCAAGACCAAGGGCGAAGCTCTGCGCTTCGAGGCGACCTGCAGGGCAAAGGTCATCAATGCACCTGATTGGTCACCCAAGCCAAAGGACCGTCGCAAGCTCTCTGAGCTGATCGACCGTTGGGCAGCCCTGCATGCTCACACCCTGAGTGACGGCGAAGCACGTCGGCGCCTGCTTGACGCTTTGGCCAAAGAGCTGGGCGACCCGGTCGCCATCAAGATGACCGGCAACGAGTACGCCGAACATCGAACCCAGGCGATCAAGGCCGGTGCCAACCTCAAGACGCTGAACAATCGCCTGGGCTACCTGCGCTCGGTGTTCAACGTGCTCTATCAGCTCGGCGAAATCGACTACGCCAATCCGCTGGCACGCGTGCGCCCTCTCCGCCTGCAAGAAAAGGAACTGACCTATCTGACAGATGACCAGATAGAGACACTGTTCACCACCATTCACGGCTATTGCCGGACGCCTCATGTCGCCATGGTCGCGGCCATTTGTCTGGCTACTGGTGCCCGTTGGGGTGAGGCTCAGGCCCTGACGCCCGACCGGGTACGCAACCAGCTGGTTACATTCGTTAACACCAAAGGCAAGCGCGTCCGCTCGATCCCCATCGCCCTGGAGCTGGAACAGCAGATACACCGGCACTTCAAGCAGCATGGCCTGTTCAGCAACTGCCTGAACAGCTTCGACAAGGCCTTGGGTGAGTCTCGTTTGCCAGTACCTGCCGGCCAGTCATCACACGTGCTACGGCACACCTTCGCCAGTCATTTCGTCATGAACGGCGGCAACATTCTGACCCTACAGAAAATCCTAGGTCATACCACTTTGGCGATGACCATGCGCTATGCGCACCTTTCTCCCGACCATCTTAAGGATGCTGTTTCGCTAGGCCCCAAGTCGTTCTTGAGCCATCTGAACATTTCTAAAGACCAAATGACTTCTTGAGGACGTCCAGAGCTATATCCGGCCCAACACGCCCGATGACTCTTTTCAGAGCCATCAATGTTGAACCATCGTCTTCCCTGTATGGCAGGTAGAGCGTCTCTCCGGTTTTGTACTCGAAATGCTGCTCTAAATGAGCGAGAAGGTAACTGGCTTCCTCCGCCGACTTGCCGAGCATATTTAGCTGAACGTAATCAGAAACCGCATTGCTACTGATTAGCGAGGCATTCGCTTCGCTTGCTCTATGCTCGTCGCCTTGCCACCAGACGGTTACGACACCATCCTGCTCGCTTGGCAGTATCAGCGTTCCGTCGCGCAGATTCCTGGCGCAAGCCATTCCGTTGACAGTCTCATGTGCGAATAACGGCATGAGGTTGGCGATGAAATTAACGCACCGCCCGCTTGAGCTTTCCATAGCGCACCCTTTTCGACACTTTATCGACACTGAGCATAACGCAGATAGCAAAAGCCCCCGAAACTCTAGGAATTTCAGGGGCTTAGGCTTGAGATATGGCGGGAAGATAGGGACTTTCCGATTTAGAGCAAAAATCCCAATAAAATCAATGGTTACAGTCACTTACGGAGCCGTTTGCTACAAATTTTTGCTACAAAACCACCGAAAAACCACCTACGATCCGGGCATATTTCAGGCTCTCAGGTGGTGGCAATGGCAAGCGATAACCTAGTTCTTCGGTCAGGTTTGTGGCACGCCCGCCTGACCATTCCGGCAGACGCTCGGCCTACCCTCAATCGACGCGAGTTCACCGCCTCGCTCAAGACCGGATCGAAGACGGAAGCCCAGCGGCTCAAAATCCCCTACCTGCAACAGTGGCAATCTTTGATTGACCAAGCCCGCAGCACATCCAAACTTGATCCCGAAGATGCCCGCATTCAGGCCAAAGCTCTCGCAGAGCGTGCCCGTGAGTTTTACGCGGACGTTGCACAGGCTCACATCACCAACGGCCCTTTAAGCACGGAAAAGGCCGATGCCGTGGCCGACTTTCTTTCGTTGGGGCCAAATCACTCCCAAGAGGAATGGGAGCGGATGCTTCGACATTTCGAAGTAGATGGACGGCTCGACGCCTTCGAGTTCAACCGAGATCTTCAGTCACTTGTCCAGGGCAACATGGAGAAGCAGGCCAACACCTTGCCATTAAAGGAAGCCGACAAGGACGAGATCAAGCAGATACTCAAAGACCCCAGCCATTACCGGGCCAAGTCGCCGATAACGACTACCAGAATCAACGCTTTCAAGGTTCACCAGGAGCAGGTAAAGGGGATCGTTCAGAAGACCGTAGACACCCAGGTCGCCCGGCTCGAAAACCTCAAAAATTGGCTTGAAACCAACCGCCGCGACCTCACCCACGAGAGCATCACGGCTTACATGGATACGCTCAGCGTCAGCGAGAAAACCAAGAAGCAGTTTCTCTTTGCCGGTTCCAGTTTTTGGAAATGGGCACTCCGCTACGATGAAAATTTCAAAAAACTTCACCGCGACCAGCAGTCGCCCTTTCAAAACCACGACTTCCCCACCAACCGCAGCAAGAGAGCCGCAACCTCGACCGAACGCAAGGCATTCGCCCCCGAAGACGTGGCGAAGCTCTACGATGCAGCCAAGAACCAAAAGAACCGCGAAACCCTTTCCGATCTCATTCTATTGGGAGCCTACACCGGGGCCAGGATCGAAGAATTATGTCGTTTGAAGACTAGCGACATAGTGAAAGAGGAAGGCATTCAATGCTTTTCTATCAAAGACGCGAAGACGGCAGCCGGTGAGCGGAATATTCCGATCCACTCAAAACTACAACCAGTAGTAGATCGCTTGGTTAAAAACTCGGAAGACGGCTATCTAATCAAATCTACATCGGGGAATAAGTATGGAAATCGGTCGGATGCACTTAGCAAACAGTTCGGAAGGCTTAAAACCGACGCAGGATATAATTCGCAGTTCGTCTTTCACAGTTTCCGCAAGACTGTCATCACTCAACTACAACGGTCAGACGTACCCGGAGTATTGATTGCCGCTATCGTTGGACACGAAACGGGAACCATCACTTTTGACGTGTATAGTGCAGGCCCAAGCCCCAAGCAAAAACGGGATGCAATATCACGATTAAAATACCCAATCAAACAGGAAGTCTACAAGGCCGCTTTTTAGTGGCCTTTTTTGTGCCAACTTGAAAGCACAATAATATATGGTAACTTGTAATTAGCTAAAACTACGAAGTTTTATCAACCCGTTGATGAAATTCTCACACTTTCCTGCGGAAAGACGCTTCGCTTGAGAGTATTTCACGGGTTCCTTGCCGGAAGGGCAGAAGCAAAAAAAACAAAAGACAACAACCTATGAGGACTGAATGAATGAACTAAAAAATACCACTATGCTGTGGAAACGAATGAACTACTCCGCCCAGAATGGCAGAGTAAAAAAGACCGCTGGATTATCTCAATTGAAAAGTTCACTTAATCACAGCCTTCGCACTGTGATAAAGAAAGAACTCGAATTCAATCAAGACCTATCTCATCGAAACTTTATTATCCACAACAACAAGATGATTAGACTTGACAGTCTAACACTTGAAGACAGACAGAGCCTTGTCAATGAAATAATGTCATCGGTTCAGGGTGATATAGGAACACATGAAGACCTATCAAAACTCAAAGACGACCGCTCAAAATACGCCTACAAGCTCAAAAAGCTGCTATCCAAGGCGGATGAACCGGAAGCCCTTAAAACGCTTATAACGGGCGTTCTGGAAGCCCAAGACAGCACGCTATCCCTTTCCCTAGTGGATCAAGTCGATTCGATAGGCGTTAAGCGTGCAAACGACAAAAAGAAGGCCATAGGCACCTATATAGAACTACACAACGAGATTATTGCGGCGGGCAATAACTCATTACACAAGAGCAAAACCGTAGTTCAGGAGTGCTTTTTTAAATTCCCCACAAGAAACAATATCAACGAAGTCAAGCCAGTTGACTACCTCCGTATAATTCACGACTTCCACAAAAAGCACTTGCCTGAATACGAGATAAAAACCTGCGTATTTCACGGTGATGAAGTATTAAGCAAAGACCAGATAAATAACGGCGTGCATCCTCATATCTTTATATCTGGAAAGAACTCAAAAACTGGTCAATATGATTTAGTGCAAGCCCAACTTGATTTAGTCAATAGATACCTTAAAAGCAAGGGCGAGACTGAGATAAAAAACAATTCTTTCAAGGCATCACAAAAAATAGGCGAGACCTATCAACGCCTTGTTTATGAGTATGTGAACAAGCGATTAAAAGAGTTTGGTTATAACATTGAGGCATCTGTTCATGAGAAGACAAAGGAGCACAAAGAAAAGCTCAAAGCAATAGCAAGGGATGCCCACAAGGCCAAAATAATGAGAGGCTTTAATCTACTATCTCAAACTCAATCAGCTATTACTAATGCTAATAAAGAGATGCAAGAAATAAAGCCCATACTTGAAGAAAAAAGAATAGACAACAAACTACTTCAAGAGCAAAACGAGAGCATTAAAACTGAAATTAATGCCAATGCCAAGACACTGAAAAAACAGGCTAAACAAATTGAGGGCGGAACCGAAAAACTAAAAATCCTTGATGATAGATACAGAAAAACACTAAACAACTACGAAAAACTTGAGGACGCAATAAAAAAGAGCAACGAGACATACCAAGCAATTCAAGATGTTGATGTGGCTATTGATGCCATTGCTTTTCTTAACAGCGAACGCAGAGATATAAGGCTGGCATTTAATACCTACAAAGAAAAGAATATGGAGGCATTAAAGAAGATGACAAGGAAGGAAAGAATTGACTTTCTTGAAGCAAGTTCGGAGCGTTTAAAGCGTGAGCATTTAAGCGATTTAGTATCTACAAACTTAAGTCTTGGAGAGAAAACAAGTCTAATTATTCACGACGCTACGCAAGCAGTAAAATCGACAGTCAACACAGTCAGAAGAAGAATGTCCGGGCCTTAATTTGACTTTAAGGATTGAAATGGTACAACTTAAATAAGTGAAGCCCAAACGCATTACACATTTGGGCCTCGAAGTTGATACAAAGGTTTTGACGAGCCAATCAACTTGTAATTAAGTTATAGCATATAAATTACCTAATTCAAGTCTCTTCTCGCAAAAATCCTACTAAATAATATCAACTTCTTTGAAATCAAGGTGGGATAGTGTCGCGGGGATTTCAAAACTTTAAGCTGCTACCGTGAACCTGACAAAGCAGCATTCTTAGGAAGTGGGCCATTTTCAATGTTGGGGACATTGAATTTTATAGGTGAGTTGAATCCGTTACCATTAACAACGTGTGGCTATATCGCAGTGATATAGAGAAATATAAAAAGAATGGCTGGTGAGGTGAGAAGTTAGGACTCGTTAAGGAGTACACCTCAAAGTTTTTGGTCTTACTACTGAAAAACTGCCAATTGCAGGGGGATTAGAAATAATCACCGAGATACCCAAGAAAATGCAACTGCCAAAACTTAGGCGAAGTCTTTTAAGACCTTCCTATAGGGAAGTTATGCCTTCAGGCAGGGGGTTAAAGGGGGAGCCAGGAATCCCCCCCAAAAAATCATTCTTTACTTGGCCGCCTGTGAAAAACACCCTTTTGTTTCAAAACCTCATCTAAACGCTGCTGGGCATAGTCTGCTTTTGCCCGTTCTTGTCTTTGAATACCATTAGGGTCATATCGTCCGCTTTCATCATAATTAGCCGGATTCTCCTCTGGAAAATCCTCGAAATAATCAGACCACTCGCCCATTTTGGATCTCCTTTTTAACGGACTACCGAACAAAAAATACTGGCAGATTTTTCAAAAATCACAAAGGTGAAAAACGCTAAATTTCACCCCAAAAAACCAAAAATTCAAAAAGTTAGCAGCTTAACATTTAGCCAAATCTTTCAAAATTACCGCCCTATTTTTTCAAAATTTTATATCAATAAAGCGATATTTCCATTTTTTGATATGCCAAATTTTGGCTTAAAATCAACGAAAAACCTTGTCAATAGGTAAACGAAAATATTTTTTACCATTCAACTCTAAATGCTAAATAGAGTCCGACGCTAAATTTTCAAAATCCGATTTTTTACCCGGCCGTTTCGCGTTTTCCGAACGAGTCGAAAAGCGTTAGGGTTCGACCCTAATTTTCTTTTTACGCTCTTTTAAGCGTAGCGACCACCAGCCTATGGCGAGCCACTGCACGCCTCTATAATTGACTACTTCCTTCCCATTAGCACCCAGTGAGCGAGGTGAGGCTCCAATTTCCTCATGTACTCACTAATAATTTCTTCAACTTGGTACTCACCCCCAGCATTAGCAAATTGCTTTTCAATGCTTTTCGCTGTGGCTTCCAATACGGCTTCAAAATGTTCCTCTTGTTGTTTTTTTATCGCTGGGCCTATTACGTCACCCATAACTTTTTTCTGGATTTCCCCATCGTATCGCTCGTACTCATATATGGCTTTAATTTCATCCCTGCTGAACTGGAAATCAAAGCCTATATCACAGACTCTTCCTTCCGTTGGGTCTATTGCATACCCGACCTTGAAATCTTCACCGTGATAGTTTTCGGAAAGATTTAGGACTATTCGAAGCATTCCGAAATACTCCAAGTACCCCTGTATAGTCTTTTCCTTCTGGTTACCTACTGCAACGATGCAATGGAGTGGCACCCCCAGCGGCCTGTTTCTTACAACATCATCGCTATAGTAGTAGCCAAAGCAGGGCTCACCATCACCCAGCAGATACGCAGACGCCTGCTCACATTGTTTTGGGTCGATTCCGTTATCACTAAGCAACGCCAAAGCGGTTTTAACCCAAGAACGCCCTACGTCTTTCCCTCCCCATTGGACTTCAAAATGCATCGCTCCCTCTGGGTAGGTAACTGACTCGACCGCTTGATTCAAAATTGATTCAACATCAATTTTTACGTGCTTATGCTTTCTTTTTAATCCAGTCAAAATCTGGCGAGCTTGCTCTATGTTTTTTGCCGACACCTGTATATTGAGACCGCTGTCAATTTCTTTGACATCTATTGTTGGGCTATAAAACTCAAGCGTTCCCTTGCCATAAATCAGTTTCTCGCCTGCAGTGGTTTCAATAAGCTCTCTTTTATTTTCTCCTCTGTCTCTAACCACTCTAAAGAAAAGGGAAAGCGTGTTCATTTGCTCCGACAATGCAGCATCCCAAGTTTCGCCCGCTTCTGAGTTGCAATCGACGCAAATAAACCCTCTTGTCTTTTTAATCCCCCCGATTGAATTGGGGATAATGTGCTCCCGCGAATCATTAGAGCTTGAAATTGGTTCGTCACATAGAAAGCAAGTAGCCATATTCACCCCTCCCTGAATTCAGATCAGCATAGCCGGCGGCTAGGACGCATTTCCAGAGCATAATTTTAAGACTCCGGCCTCCAAAGGCACGGGTAGCAAGTCCCCGCACCTTTGGTTACCTCGATCAAAAAAACGAGCGTAGAAGCCCCTAGACGCCCTTTGGCAGCGTTTCAGGACAGAGGGACAGAGGGACAGAGGGACAGAGGGACAGAGGGACAGAGGGACAGAGGAGTGAATCAGGAGCAGAACGCTCCGAGAAGACAAAGAAAAACGGCGATTCATAGGTCAGGTCTGTGCTACAAAAAACGCTACAAACCGTTGCTACAAATCGCCGCTTCGTCATCCTGATAAACTCTTGATTTATAAGGACTTTTTCGATATGGCGGGAAGATAGGGATTTGAACCCTAGGTGCCATTGCTGACACAACGGATTTCGAATCCGTCCCGTTCGACCACTCCGGCATCTTCCCAAGCGGCGCGCATGATAACAGCTGAATGCGCTTTGGCGAAGCTTATTTTGAAAAATTTTCGTGTTCTATCAGGCGCTTGTGAAAAAGCCGGGGGCTGCCCGGCCTTCTCTCACAAGGCTCAAGCGGTCAGGCGGGTCAGCGCTTCACGGTACTTGTCGGCGGTTTTCTGCGCGACGTCTGCCGGCACGGCCGGGGCCGGGGCTTGCTTGTTCCAGCCGGTGGATTCCAGCCAGTCGCGCACGAACTGCTTGTCGAAGCTCGGCGGGTTGCTGCCTTCGGCATAGCTGTCGGCCGGCCAGAAGCGGCTGGAGTCCGGGGTCAGCACTTCGTCCATCAGGGTCAGGGTGCCGTCTTCGTCCAGACCGAATTCGAACTTGGTATCGGCGATGATGATGCCGCGGGTAGCGGCGTACTCGACAGCCGTGGTGTAGAGCTTGATCGCGGTGTCACGCACCTGGGCAGCCAGTTCGGCACCGATGATCGCTTCACACTGCGCGAAGCTGATGTTCTCGTCATGATCGCCCACGGCGGCCTTGGTCGAGGGGGTGAAGATCGGTTGCGGCAGCTTGGCCGCTTCCTTCAGGCCAGCCGGCAGGGCAATGCCGCAGACGGTGCCGCTCTTCTGGTATTCCTTCCAGCCGGAGCCGACGATGTAGCCGCGCACGATGGCTTCCACGGCGACCGGCTTGAGGCGCTTGGCGACGACCGCACGGCCTTCGACCAGTGGCAGCTCGGCGGCAGGCACGACGTCTTCGACCTTGTCACCGGTGAAGTGGTTGGGCACCACGCCAGCCAGCTTGTCGAACCAGAAGTTGGAGATGGCGGTGAGGATCTTGCCCTTCTCCGGAATAGGTTGTTCGAGGATGACGTCGAATGCCGACAGACGATCGGTGGCCACCATCAGCATGCGCTTGTCGTCGATTTCGTAGAGGTCGCGGACCTTGCCCGAGTAGATCTTCTTCAGGCTCAGGGTGGTGGGTGTGCTCATGTCGGCATTTCCGTTTCTGGCAAACGGGTATGCCGCGAGAGGCATCCCGAATGATGAAAGCCTTCGCGGCATACCCTCCCTCATCCGGCGCTTCGCGCCACCTTCTCCCGGAGGGAGAAGGACTGAAGGAAGACGTCGCTGCGCGACTTTCACACTAACAAGGCGAAACCTTTGCGGGTTTCGCCCATCGATTGACGGCTGGAGTACGCTGCTGGCCATTTTTCAACGGCCTGCTGGCACTGATCAGCCGAGATTATCCTGGATCAGGCTCAGCACGCGGCGCGATACCTCAGCCGGAGCAATGGTGTTGAGGTCTTTTTCCACGGTGACCTGGACGCCATCGCCAACCGGCGTCAGGCGCACCTGGTAGCGCTCGGCGCGGGCTTCGATCTCTTCCTTGCTCGGCGCGCTGCCGAACATGCGACCGAAGAAGCCCGGCTTCTCCTCGTTGACCTGAGCGCCCTCGGCCATGTTGATGTAGTACAGGCCAAGGCTGCGGTTGAGGTCGTCAACGCGCACGTTGCCGAGCTCCAGCGACCGGCCGACGCCGGACCAGGCGCGGTCGAAATCGGCGCCGAGGTTGAGCACCGGGTTGCCGTTGCCGTCTTCGCTCAGGCTGACGCGGCTGGGCGCATCGTAGTCGCGCGCGGCGAGCAGCGAAACCGAACCACCCTGCTCCACGCCACGGGCCATGCTCACCAGCATTTCGTCGAGCAGTGCAGCTTCGAGGCTGGCGTTGCCGCTACGGGCAGCGAAATCGACATCGGCACTGCTGCCGGCAGGACGTTCGGCGCTGGTGACGAAGACTTCACTGGTGTTGCGCTGCACACCCGGCTCGATGCGCACGCGCACGCGGGTTTCGACGTCCGACGCCACGCCGGAAACGCGGCTGCTCAGGCTGCGCGCCATGCTCGTGGAGAGCTCATCGAAACGCTGCCAGGAGGTGATGAATTCGCCGGTTTGCGGACGCTCGCTGGCGATGCGGAAACCGTTGTCTTCGAAGAACTGACGCGCCAGCGGCCAGACTTCGGCCGGCACGCGCTGGGCCACGACCCAACGCGAATCGCCGCTGCGCTGCAGGCTGAACTCGCGCTCGTCGGCACGTACCTGCAGGCCCTGCGGGCGCGGTACTTCGAATTCGGCCGGGGTCGCGGTGCTGCTGGCTACCTGGGCAGGCACCGGCAGCAAAGGGTCGAGACGCTTGGCCTGGACATCGGCCGGCAATTGCATCGGTGCAGTCTGACGCGCTTCCAGGTAGTCGCTGCCGCGATCACGGAAGTAGCCATTTTCACCCCAGAGCCAGCCGCAACCGCTGGTGCTGGAGACGATCAGAGCAAGGGCGGAAAATCCGGCCAGTCGCTTCATGCGTAGAATCCTTGAGTTAAGCCAATACACCGCACTGGCGCATGGCCTGGCGCAGCGGTTCGTGACAGCGCGGGCTGAGCCAGGTCAGCGGCAGACGAATACCGTCGCCCATCAGACCCATTTCGTGCAGCGCCCATTTCACCGGAATCGGGTTGGATTCGAGGAACAGTGCCTTGTGCAGCGGCATCAGACGGTCGTTGATGGCGCGGGCGATGGCCGCCTCGCCACGCATGGCGGCGGCGCACAGGTCGCTCATGGCACGCGGCGCAACGTTGGCGGTGACGGAGATGTTGCCCTTGCCGCCCAGCAGCATCAGCTCGACCGCAGTGGCGTCGTCACCGGAGTAGACGAGGAAATCCTTGCCGACGCGATCCAGTACGTCCTGGGCGCGCTGCAGGTCGCCGGTGGCTTCCTTGATGCCGATGATGTTGTCGATCTTCGACAGGCGCTCGACGGTCTCCGGCAGCATGTCGCACACGGTACGGCCCGGCACGTTGTAGAGAATCTGCGGGATGGATACGGCTTCGGCGATGTGGCGGAAATGCAGGTACAGGCCTTCCTGGGTCGGCTTGTTGTAGTACGGGGTGACCAGCAGGGCAGCGTCGGCGCCGACTTCCTGAGCGGCACGGGTCAGCTCGACCGACTCACGGGTGGAGTTGCCACCGGTGCCGGCGATCACCGGGATACGGCCGGCAACCTGCTTGACCACGCGCTTGATCACTTCGATGTGCTCGGGCACTTCCAGCGTGGCGGACTCACCGGTGGTGCCGACCGCGACGATGGCATTGGTGCCCTCTTGCAGGTGGAAATCCACCAATTTGCTCAGGGCCTCCCAATCCAGACCACCCTGCGCATCCATGGGCGTGACCAGTGCCACCATACTGCCCGCAATCATGCAACCGCTCCTGCCGGAAAAATTGAGCGGTAATGGTACTGGTGCCACCAATCCGGCACAAGCAACGGACAAGGGCTTATCAGGTCGTTTGCACACTACCTGCGTTTTTCCGCGGCCTGCCAGTGGTACAGGCCGTCGTCCGATGCACAAGGCTTCGCCATTCCCCTCGGCGGTGCTTTTCGCTAACCTGCTGTCTTTGGTCTGCGGCTTCTCGTGCGTGGACCGTTCATCGCTTTAGGAAGGCTGCATGTCCACCCCCCTCGTTCGCGAACAATTCCTCGTCATCAGCGCCCTCGGCCGCGACGCCATGGCCCTGACCAACCTGCTCAGCCGCACCAGCCATGAGAACCGTTGCGCGGTGATCAGCACTCGCCTGAGCCGTCACGGTGAATTCAGCGCCCTGGTGCTGCAGGTGTCCGGTAGCTGGGACGCACTGGCGCGCCTGGAGTCGAGCCTGCCGCTGCTGGCCAAGAAGCATGACTTCACTGTGGACCTGGCGCGCAGCGCCGCCGCCGAAGTGCGCCCGCAGGCACTGCCTTATGTGGCCTACGTCAGCGCCGTGTATCGCCCGGACATTCTCAACGAGCTGTGCCAGTTCTTCATCGACCACCGCGTCGAGCTGGAAGCCCTGACCTGCGACACCTACCAGGCGCCGCAGACCGGCGGCACCATGCTCAACGCTACCCTGACCGTGACGCTGCCGGCCGGCACGCAGATCAGTTGGCTGCGCGATCAGTTCCTCGATTTTGCCGATGCACTGAATCTGGATGCCTTGATCGAACCCTGGCGTCCACAGAATCCCTGATAGCCGCATGCAAGGAGTTTCCATGCCCGTTGAACTCGACAAAGCCGTTGCCGACTTCCAGGCCGAGGCCACCAGTGGCCAGCAGGTAAAGCTGTCCGCTCTCAAGGGCCAGCAGGTCGTGCTGTATTTTTACCCGAAGGACGCGACCCCGGGCTGCACTACCGAGGGCATGGACTTCAGTGCTCGCTTCGAGCAGTTCAAGGCGGCCAATACGCTGATCTTCGGCGTGTCGATGGATAGCCTGAAGAAGCACGAAAGCTTCAAGAGCAAGCAGGCGTTTCCCTTCGAGCTGATCAGCGACGAAGAGCACCAACTGTGCGACCTGTTCGGCGTCTATCAGTTGAAGAAGAACTACGGCAAGGAATACATGGGCATCGTGCGCAGCACCTTCCTGATCGATAAGGACGGCGTGTTGCGTGAAGAGTGGCGCAACGTCAAGGTCGCCGGCCATGTCGACAAGGTGCTGGCAGCCGCCGAAACGCTGCATAAGGGCTAAACGGCGCCCCCTGCAGCATCGTTGTCAAAGCCTCGTTGTCCTGAAAAAGGCCGCATTTGCGGCCTTTTTCATTGGGCTTGGGTAACAGGTCTTTTGCGTACTTCGCGGCTGAAGCCGCTCGCACAGGCCCGATCAGGCTTGCGCGGACGCCGGCTCGATACGCGGCCAGGCGTTGATCACGGCCTTGAACAGGGTCGCCAGCGGAATGGCGAAGAACACACCCCAGAAGCCCCAGAGCCCGCCGAACAGCAGCACCGCGCAGATGATCGCCACCGGATGCAGGTTGACCGCCTCGGAGAACAGCAGCGGTACCAGCACGTTACCGTCGAGCGCCTGGATGATGCCGTAGACCACCATCAGGTAGAGGAACTGATCACTCCAGCCCCACTGGAACAACCCGATCAGCGCCACCGGCACGGTGACCACCACCGCGCCGATATAAGGCACCACTACCGACAGGCCGACCAGCAGGGCCAACAGGGCCGCGTAGTTGAGGCCCAGGTAGGCGAAGGCGATGTAGGTGACCACGCCGCAGATGATGATCTCGATGAACTTGCCACGGATGTAGTTGGCGATCTGCTGATTCATCTCCTGCGCGACCTGGGTAATCAGCGCACGCTCGCGCGGCAGGTAGCTGCGGAACCACTGGCCGATCTGCTCGCGGTCCTTGAGGAAGAAGAACACCAGGATCGGCACCAGCACCAGGTAGATCATCACGCTGACCAGCATAGGCAGGCTGGACAGGGAGAACGACAGTGCCCATTGGCCGAACTTGCCGGCCTCACCGCGCATGCTGTCGATCAGTTGCACGATCTGCGCATCGCTGATCAGGTTCGGATAACGCTCCGGCAGCAAGAGGAACACCGACTGCCACTCGGCCGCCATGCGCGGCAGCTCATTGAACAGCGTGCTCAGCTGCTGCCAGAGCAGCGGCATCAACACCAGCATGAACACAGTCAGGCCGCCCATGAACAAGGCGAACACCAGCCAGACCGCCAGCACCTGCGGTACCTTCAGGCGCTCCAGGCCGTTGACCAGCCCCTGCATGAGAAAGGCCAGCACCAGGCCGGTCAGCACCGGCGCGAGCATGCCGCCGAGCGTCAGTACCACGGCAAAGCCCAGCACCAGGAGCACTGCCAGCACTACAGCCTGTTCATCGGAGAAGTAGCGATGCAGCCAGTCGCGAATAACCTTGACCATCAATGATCCTTAATCTGCAAAAAAAGAGGCGCGTCCGTAATGCCGATCAAAAACAGCTTTTCGTAGGAGCCAGCCCTGGGGCGCTGCGCCTGCATATTCGCTGCATCGACGCTCAACTGGGCGACATTGGGCGCGTCCGTTATCTTTCTGGCCCGTCATGACGAGCCATGGCTCAGGCCTTACGCAACCAGTAACGATAAATACCCGAGTCGACCTCTTCATGCAGCAGCGCATGGCCGGCCAGGCTGGCGAAGGCGCGAAAGTCGCGCTGCGAACCGGCGTCGGTAGCGCTGACCTTGAGCACGGCGCCGCTGGCCAGGCGATTGAGCTCAAGCTTGGCTTTGAGCAAGGGCAACGGGCAGTTCAGCCCGCAGGCGTCGAGTTCGGCATCGAAAGCCGGTACGTCTGTCATCATCTACTCCTGATAGGTCGGCTAGGATACCCAAGCCGCCGCAGCCCTGGCCAGCGCAGTAGCTGGCCGGCTACAGTAACCCCTTTGCCGCCCAAGAGCCCTGAGTGCATGACTTTTCTGCGCCCCACCCTGCTGACGCTGTCCTGCCTGTTCGCCGCCCACACGGGTGCCAGTGATCTGCCGTCGCTAGGCGACGCCAGCTCCTCGATCGTCTCGCCACAACAAGAACACCAGCTCGGCCGTGCCTGGCTCGGCCTGCTGCGTGGCCAGGTCTCGCAACTGGACGACCCGCAGTTGAAGGATTTCGTCGAGACCAGCGTCTATCGCCTGTCGGAAACCAGCCAGTTGCAGGACCGCCGTCTCGAGTTCGTCCTGCTCAACAGCCCGCAGCTCAACGCCTTCGCCGCCCCCGGTGGGATCGTAGGCGTCAACGGTGGTCTGTTCCTCTACGCTCAGACCGAAGCCGAGTACGCCTCGGTCATGGCGCACGAACTGGCGCACTTGTCGCAGCGCCACTTCGCCCGTGGCGTCGAGGCCCAGCAACGCATGCAGTTGCCGCTGATGGCGGCGATGCTCGCCGGCATTGTCGCCGCAGCGGCAGGTGCTGGCGATGCTGGCATCGCGGCGATCATGTCGACCCAGGCGGCGGCCATTCAGGAACAGCGGCGTTTCTCGAGGCAGAACGAGCAGGAGGCCGACCGCATCGGCCTGGTCAACCTGGAAAAAGCCGGTTACGACCCACGCGCCATGCCGCTGATGTTCGAACGGCTGATGCGCCAGTACCGCTACGACGCCAAACCGCCGGAATTTCTGCTGACTCACCCGGTGTCGGAATCACGTATCGCCGACACCCGCAACCGCGCCGAGCAATACCCGGCCAAGGGCCGCGAAGACAGCTTGCGCTACCAGTTGATGCGCGCCCGCGTGCAGTTGACCTACGAAGAGACGCCGGGCGTCGCGGCCAAGCGCTTTCGCGCCATGCTCGACGAGAACCCAGGTCTAGATGCCGCCCGCTATGGCCTGGTACTGGCGCAGATGAAAACCGGCCAACTCGTCGAGGCCGGTGAGACCCTGGCGCCGCTGCTGGGCAAGACCCCGGACGATATCACCTACAACCTGGCGCAGATCGAGCTGGATATGGCAGCCAATCGCCTGGATGCAGCCGAGCGCAGACAGAAACGCATGCTCAGCCTCTACCCGAGCAACTATCCGCTGCAGCAGACGCGCATCGATCTGCTGCTCAAGCAGCAGCGCGTCGCCGATGCCGAACGCGCGCTGGACGACCTGCTCAAGACCCGCGCCAAGGACCCGGACGTGTGGTATCAGGTCGCCGAGGTTCGCGGCCTGAGCGGCAACACTATCGGCCTGCACCAGGCGCGCGCGGAGTTCTTCGCCCTGGTCGGCGACTACAACCAGGCCATCGAACAGCTGGACTTCGCCAAGCGCCGCGCCAGCAACAACTTCCAGCTGGCCTCGCGCATCGATGCCCGTCAGCGCGAACTCTCCGAAGAGAAACGCCTGGTGGAACAGATGCTGCGCTGATCGGGAACACGGCGGTGCGCATGGCGCACCATCACGTTGAGGTCTGGTGAGCACGGCGCACCCTACCCGTTTCGTAGGGTGCGCTGCGCGCACCGATTAGCGATGTGGTAGCCCGGATGTAATCCGGGGCAAGAGCGGAAGAATCCACGGATTGCATTCGGGCTACGAAAACCTCGTGAATACCGCTCGACAAAAAGAAAGAGCCCCGCACGTGGCGGTAATGCTGTTCACTTAAGAAATGGTCGGACGCGATCAGTCCCCTCGCCCCTTTGGGGAGAGGGTTAGGGAGAGGGGAAAACTGGCAGTTTTGCGGCGTTTTCAGCCCTCTCCCCCAGCCCCTCTCCCATAAATGGGAGAGGGGAGTCAATCGCGTGCAACCTTATGTGAACAGCATTACGCACTTGGCGGGGCTCTTTTATTTCAGCGGACGGCTCAGGCGCTTTGTGCCAGGTCCATCAGCTCGCGGTTGGCCACTGCATACATGGCGTAGTCGGTGCCTGTCGCCGAACGCAGTTCGGCCAGCATCGCCTTCCAGCGGTCAACCAGGCGTTGATGCTGGTCGAGCCACAGGGCCACGCGCGCTTCGATTTCCTGCGGACCATCGGCCATCTGCAGCACCGACACGGTAATCGCACGCTGCTGCCAGTCCAGATCATCCCGGAAGGCTTCGCGGGCCAGCGCCTGCCAGTTGTTCTCCACCGGCAGGTTGGTGATCTGCTGCAGGTACCAGGACAGTTCCAGGGAGCCGCCGACGGCGAAGTAGGCCGTCGCCACTTCACTGGCATCCTTGCCGGTCACGTCCGCTGCTTCGATGATCGGCAGCAGGGTGTACAGGTGGCTGGTGCCGGCGACCACACGGGCCAGTTCTTCCGGCGTGCCGGCTTCGACGAAGCTCTGGTAGCGCGCCAGCCATTGCTCGCGGGCCGGGCCCTCGAGCAGCTCGTCCAGACGACCGACCAGCGCTTCGATACGCGGTGCGAAATGCGCCACGTCGCGCGCGGCATCCAGCTCGTTGCGGCGGCTGCGCAGGAACCAGCGGGTGGCACGGCGGCCCAGGCGCATCAGCTCGTCCATCAACTGCAGTTGCAGATCGGCCGACACCTTGTAGTCCAGCGCCTCGATCTGCGCCCACCAGTGCGGCAGGCGGAACAGGTCACGCACGATCACGTAGGCGCCGGCGACGTTGGCCGCGCTCATGCCGGTGGACTCCTTCAGGCGCTGCACGAAGGTGATGCCCATGTGGTTGACCAGATCGTTGGCGATCTGCGTGCTGACGATCTCGCGCTTGAGGCGGTGACGACGCATGGCGTCGCCGAACTTCTCGGTGAGGATCGCCGGGAAGGCGGTTTCCATCTCGCGCGCCAGGTAGTCGTCGTCCGGCACCTGAGACTTGAGCAGCGATTCCTTGAGGTCGATCTTGCTGTAGGAGATCAGCACCGACAGTTCCGGTCGGGTCAGGCCCTGGCCGTTGGTGGCACGCTCGTTCAGTTCCTCGTCCGAGGGCAGGAATTCCAGGGCACGGTCCAGCTTGCCGGCGCTTTCCAGCGCATTCATCAGGCGCTTGTACTCGCCGACGCGCTCGCGGGCGCGGCGCTCGGCCAGCGACAGCGCCTGGGTCTGCTTGTAGTTGTTGCCCAGCACCAGTTCGGAGACATCATCGGTCATCTCGGCCAGCAGCTTGTTGCGCTGCTTCTCGGTCATGTCGCCACCGGAGACGATTTCACCGAGCAGAATCTTGATGTTCACTTCGTGGTCGGAGCAGTCCACACCACCGGCGTTGTCGATGAAGTCGGTGTTGCTGGCGCCGCCATGCAGGCCGAATTCGACGCGACCGAGCTGGGTCATGCCCAGGTTGCCGCCCTCGCCCACCACCTTGGCGCGCAGTTCACGACCGTCCACGCGCAGGGCGTCGTTGGCCTTGTCGCCGACGTCGCCGTGGCTTTCCTTGCTGGATTTGACGTAGGTGCCGATACCGCCGTTCCACAGCAGGTCGACCGGCGCCTTGAGCAGCGCGTTGAGCAGCTCGGTGGGTGCCAGCTTGTCGGCGGCGATGTCGAAGCGCGCCTTCATGTGCGGGGTGATGGCGATGCTCTTGGCGCTGCGCAGGAAGATGCCGCCACCGTCGGAAATCAGCTTGGCGTCGTAATCCGCCCAGCTCGAACGCGGCAGCTCGAACAGACGCTTGCGCTCGACGAAGCTTTTGGCCGCGTCCGGGTTCGGGTCGATGAAAATGTGCATGTGGTTGAAGGCCGCCACCAGCTGCAGGCTTTCCGACAGCAGCAGGCCATTGCCGAACACATCGCCGGCCATGTCGCCGATGCCGATCACGGTGACGTTGTCCCTCTGCACGTCGATGCCGCGCTCGCGGAAGTGACGCTGCACCGAAACCCAGCCGCCCTTGGCGGTGATGCCCATGCCCTTGTGGTCGTATCCGGCCGAACCGCCGGAGGCGAAGGCGTCACCGAGCCAGAAGTCATATTCGGCGGCGATACCGTTGGCGATGTCGGAGAAGGTCGCGGTGCCCTTGTCCGCTGCCACTACCAGGTAAGGATCATCGGCGTCGTGACGCACGACGTTCTGCGGCGGTACCACCTCGCCGTCCTTGAGGTTGTCGGTAATATCCAGCAGGCCGCTGATGAAGATGCGGTAGCAGGCGATGCCCTCGGCCAGCACCTCGTCACGCGAACCACCGACCGGCATCCGGCGTGGTACGAAGCCGCCCTTGGCGCCCATCGGCACGATCACCGCGTTCTTTACCTGCTGCGCCTTGACCAGGCCGAGCACTTCGGTACGGAAGTCCTCTTCACGATCCGACCAGCGCAGACCGCCACGGGCGACGTCGCCGAAGCGCAGGTGCACGCCCTCGACGCGCGGGCTGTAGACGAAGATCTCGAACTTCGGCACCGGACGCGGAATCTCCGGAATCAGGCGCGGGCTGAGTTTGAAGCTGAAATAGGACTTGGCCGCGCCGCTGGCGTCGGTCTGGAAGAAGTTGGTGCGCAGAGTGGCTTTGATCAGGTCCAGGTAACGGCGCAGGATGCGGTCTTCGTTGAGCACGGCGACGTTGTCCAGCGCGGCGAGGATGGCCTGTTCAAGCTTCTGCTGCTTGTCTTCCAGATCCTCGGCGGTGAGCTTGCGCGCGAGGTAGAAACGGGTGCGGAACAGGCGCACCAGCTCCTTGGCGATGTCGGCGTGGTTGATCAGGGTCGCCGCGATATAGCTGAGATCGAAGCCAAGGCGGATCTGCTTGAGATAGCGCGCGTAGGCACGCAGCAACGCCACTTCACGCCAGGGCATGGCAGCGGTCAGCACCAGGCGGTTGAACGCATCGTTCTCGGCATCGCCGCCGACGATATGAATGAAGGCGTCATGCAGGGTGTCGTTGAGCTGCTGGATGTCGACGTCCAGACCTTCGGCATAGGTGAAGGCGAAGTCGTGAATCCAGAATTCGCGGCCGTCATTGCGGCGCAGCTTGTAGGGGAACTCGCCGAGCACGCGCAGGCCGAGGTTCTCCAGAATCGGCAGCACGTCGGACAGCGGCAACGGCGTATCGGCGTGATACAGCTTGCAGTGCAGTTGCTGCCCTGCCTGGGCCAACGGCTGGTAAAAACTCATCACCAGCGGCTTGTCGTTGCTCAGGCTGAGCAGATGCTGCATGTCCACCACCGCCGAATGCGGAGCGAAACGCTCGCGGTAGCCGGCCGGGAAACCGCCGGGGAATTCCGCCAGCACGTTGGTGCCCTGGGCTTCGCCAAGGCTTTCGACCATCAGGCTGGCGTAGTCGTCCTTCCACGAGCGGCAGGCCTGGATGACTTCCTTCTCCAGACGCACGGGGTCGATCTGGGTCTTGTTCTTCGGGTCGACGCGCAGAATGAACTGCACGCGCGCCAGCACCGATTCGGAGAAGAAGGTCCAGAACTCGCAATCGGTGGCCTGCAGACGCTCCATCAGCACCTGCTGGATCTTCATGCGGGTTTCGGTGGAGTACACGTCGCGCGGCACGTAGGCCAGGCAGTAGCAGAAGCGGCCGTAAGGATCGCGACGCAGGAACACGCGAATCTTGTTGCGCTCCTGGATCTGCACGATGGACAGCGCGGTGTTGAACAGGTCGTCTACCGGGGTCTGGAACAGGTCGTCACGTGGCAGCACTTCCAGCACCTGGGCCAGTTCCTTGCCCAGGTGAGCACTGCTGTCGAAGCCCGAGCGCTGCTTGATCACGTCCACCTTGCGGCGGATGTAGGGGATGTTCCACACGCTCTCGGCATACACCGCCGAGGTGTACAGGCCCATGAAGCGGCATTCCTTGACCACGTTGCCCTTGGCATCGAGTTCACGGATGGAGACGAAATCCGGATAGGCCGGACGATGCACACGGCTCGGCACTGCAGCCTTGGCGAAGGACAGCAGCTGCGGCTCGCGCAGGTAGGCCACCGCTTCCGGCTCGATGTGCAGCTCTTCGGCGCTCAAGCCGGTGCGCAGGCGCTTGGACAGGCCCAGCAGGGATTTCTCGTCGTAGACCATGTTGCCGCCATCGGCGGTCGGTACGACGGTGAATTCCTCGTAGCCGAGGAAGGTGAAGTGGTTGTCCAGCAGCCAGTTCAGGTAGACCTTGATTTCATCCAGCTCGGCCTTGTCAACCTTGAGCTTGGCGCGATCCAGCCAGGCCAGCAGTTCGCGCGCCTTGGCCTTCATCGGCTGGAAGTCGGCGACGCTCATGCGCACGTCACCGAAGACTTCGTGAATAGCCCTTTCCAGCGTCTTCAGCTCGGCGGAACTGGAGCAGCGGTCGATTTCCAGGAACATCAGCGCTTCCTGCAGCACGCCCTCGCCCTGGGTGCCGCGCGGGAGAATTTCCAGCAGCTGGCCGTTCTTGTCACGGCGCACGCTGAACACGCTGTTCTGCAGGGTGTGGATGCTGTAGCCGTGGCGATTGAGCTCCATGCGCACCGAGTCGACCAGGAACGGGATGTCGCCATGGAGGATTTCCACCGCCGTGTGGGTGGACTGCCAGCCGTGCTTCTCGTAATCGGGGTTGAAGGTGCGCACCTGGGGCTTGGCGTGATCGAACTGCTCCAGCATGTGCCAGGCCGACAGGGTGCAGCCGACCAGGTCGGACAGACGTCGCTGGGTCAACTCTTCGAGGGCGATGATGCCGAAGAACTGTTCGGCGAACAGGGCTACTTGTGGCAGCGCCTGCTCACTCACGTGCTGTGCCAGGGCCGCTTGCAGTTGGTGCTGGAAGTCGGCTTTGCTGGCCGCCGTAAAGAACGCCATGGTTTTGCTCCATTGGGCTGGTGGTTCGACATCGCTGCCGTGAGGTATTAGTTCAACGTTAGTCCATGAAGCGACGATGACACTTGCAAGTCGCATACGGACCGGCGTGAAAGGAGCGACCGAGTGGTCACGTATGGCCAGCGAGCTTAACGAGGGATGGCCTGCAACCGCTTGCGGCGCTGCGACATTTTCTTTCAAGGCTGCACCGACACGGTGCAAAAAAGAACCATGACCCGCCACTGGAGAGCGAACGGGCCATGGCCAGAGGTCAGGCGCCGCGCATCGCCTCGGGCAGCGCCAGCACGATCTGCGGGAAGAGGGTGATCAGTATCGCCGCCAGCACCAGCAGCAGGAAGAACGGGAAACTGGCGCGCGCCACTGCGCCCAGGTTGCGTCCGGTGAGGTTCTGGATGACGAACAGGTTGAAGCCTACCGGCGGGGTGATCTGCGCCATTTCCACCACCAGGATGACGAAGATGCCGAACCACAGCAGATCGATCCCCGCAGCCTGCACCGCCGGCAGAATCACGGCGGTGGTGAGCAGGATGATCGAGATGCCGTCGAGGAAGCAGCCCAGGGCGATGAAGAACAGGGTCAGCGCCAGCAGCAACAGATACGGCGACAGCTGTCTGGCGATGATCCAGTCAGCCAGTGCCGCCGGCAGACCGGTGAAGCTCATGGCCGAGGTCAGGTAAGCCGCACCGAGCAGAATGAAGAAGATCATGCACGAGGTGCACACCGCGCCCATCAGGCTGGCCATGAAGGTTTCCCGGGTCAGCGCTCCGGAGCACAGCGCGATCAGCAGCGCACCGACCACGCCGACGGCAGCAGCCTCGGTGGCCGTGGCGATGCCACCATAGATCGAGCCGATCACCGCGATGATCAGGCCCAGCACCGGAATCAGCAGCCTGGCCTTGCGCAGCTTGTCCATGAACGGCAGGCGCTCGCCCTCCTCCGGCAGCTTGCTGCGATTACAGGCGGACCAGAGCATCAGGTAACCGCTGAAGATTGCCAGCAGCAAGAGGCCCGGCAGGATGCCGGCGATGAACAGGCGCGAGATCGACACCTGCGCCGCCACACCGTAGACGATCATCATGATCGACGGCGGAATCAGCAGCCCCAACGTGCCGGCACCGGCCAGCGAGCCCATGGCGATGGATTCCGGGTAGCCGCGTGCTTTCAGCTCGGGCAGGGAGATGCGACCGATGGTGGCCGCCGTGGCTGCGGAAGAGCCGCTGACCGCCGCGAACAGGCCACAGCCGAACACGTTGACATGCAGCAGGCGCCCCGGCAGCCCTCGCATCCAGGGCGCCAGACCGTTGAACATGTCTTCGGAAAGGCGCGTGCGATAGAGGATCTCGCCCATCCAGATGAACAGTGGCAGGGCCGTCAACGTCCAGCTGGCACTGGACGCCCAACTGGTGGACGCGAGGATCGAACCGGCCGGCGCACCGCCGAACAGCTCCATGCCGATGATGCCGACGCCAAGCAACGACAGGGCAACCCAGACGCCACCGCCAAGCAGCACGAACAGCGCCAGCAGCAGGGTGATTGTAATGATTGTGTAGTCCACGGGTTCACTCACGAATGCAGTGCGGCGCTGGCCGCAATTAAGGGTCGAGCCAGCGGGCTCACTCGCTCATCGCCGTACCGGCGTCGACAGCCTCGAAGCGCTTGCCCTGAAAGCTCAGCACCAGGCGCTCGGCCATCGCCACCACCAGAATCAGCGTGCCCAGCAGCATCGGCAGCTGCGGCAACCACATGGGAATCGGCAACAGGCCAGAAGACACTTCCTTGAACTCATAGGACTCCAGAACGAACAACGCGCAGTACCAGGCCATATAGGTGGCGATCCCCAAACCGATCAGCGTGGCCAGCACATCGACCATTCGACGACCGCCAGCGGGCAGCAGGCGCAGCAGCAGCTCCACACGGATGTGCGCTCCACGTTGCAGGGCGTAGGGCAAGGCGAGAAAGCCCGATGCCGCCATCGCGTAGGCGGCGAACTCATCGGCAGCGGGCACCATGGTGCCCAGTTGGCGGGCAACGATCTGCGCCACGACCAGCACGCAGATCAGGACGAGAAACACGCCGGACAACCATCCGGACAGGGTGTAGAGCTTGTGCAGTGGGGTCATGAACAACGGGCTCCCTGGGCAAGCCTCGAGAAAAAGCCCACCGCGAGGATGGCGGCGGGCAGCAGAATCAAGGCTGGTAGGTATCGAGAATCGCCTGGCCATCGGCACCCGCGCGCTTGAGCCACTCTTCGGTCATGCTCTGGCCGATCTGCTCGAAGCCGCTCTCCACCGCCGCCGGGGCCTGCTCGGATACCTGCATGCCATTGTCGGCCAGGGTCTTGACCAGCTCACTGGTCTTCTCCTGGGCAATCGCCCAGCCACGTTTTTCGGCACGCTCAGCGGCAGCCAGCACGGCCGCCTGGGTCGCTTCCGGCAGGCGGGCGAAAGCGCGGGCGTTGACGATGACGAAGTTCTTCGGAATGAACGCCTTGACGTCATAGTAATAAGAAGAGAAATCCCAGGCCTGGGAGTCCACGCCGGTGGTCGGCGAGGTGAGCATGCCGTTGATCATGCCGGTGCTGAAGGCCTGCGGGATTTCGCCGGTCTGGATCACGGTCGGCACGGCGCCCATCAATTCGGTCATGCGCGACGTGGCCGGGTTGTAGGCGCGAAATTTCATGCCCTTGAAGTCATCCATGCTCGCGATCGGCGTCTTGGTGAAGATGCTCTGCGGCGACCAGGGCATGGCGTACAACAGCTTGATGCCCTGCTTGGCCAGGCGCTCTTCCACTGCCGGGCGGCTGGCGTCCCACAGGGCCTGGGCCTGCTCGTAGTTGCGCACCAGAAACGGCACGCTGTCGATTTCGAAGATCGGATCTTCGTTGCCCAGCACCGACATCAGTACGTCGCCCACCTGCACCTGGCCGGTCTGCACGGCGCGCTTGACCTCGGGGCGCTTGAACAGCACCGAGTTGGCGTGCACGCGAATAAGCAGTTCGCCGTTACTGGCTTTTTCCACGTCCTGCGCGAACTCCTTGGCCACGGTGGTGATGAAGTTGCCATCGGGGTTCTCGGCGGTCATGTTCCAGCGCTCGGCGGCCTGGGCGCCGAAGCCCAGTGCGCAAGCCAGAGCGGTAATGGCGAAACGCGATGCGATGCTTGTCATGGTGCTCTCCTGTTCATTGTTTTTTATGCGCCGCAAGGCGCGGCTGGAAGACGGTTTCGAGTCTCAGCGCATCGCCCTACCCTGTCCAACTAGAAAAACCGGAGGCGCATGATCGGAAATCGTTATGGGATGAAAAGGGGCATTTCCGCAGGCAATGCACCAGCAGCGGGCAGCCGTTTCCGGGCCCGCAGACCAGCGAATGGAAGTTAATCAGGCGCTTTGCTGTTCCGGCGCGGGTGCGGCCCGTGCCATGCAGGCCTCGCCCATTTCCTCGGCGTAGACGTCCAGCGCTTCGCAGGCCAGGGCGATGATGTCCTCGCTGAGCTCAAGACCCACACCTGTGCGCCAGGTGGCAACCACCGGCAAGGGCGGTGGCTCGGGCACTTCGTCGAGAATGGTCAGCAGGCCCTGCTTGAGCTCGTCATGCACCAGCGCCGGCGGCAGCGCGCCGATACCGAAACCGTCGCGCACCAGGCGCGTCATCGCGGCGATGGAATTGACGCAGTTGATACGTGGCGCGCTGACGCTGCCGGCATGCAGCAGGTTGAGAATGTCCTGATGCGGTCGCGAATTCTTCGAGAAGGTGATGATGCGCTCGCGTGCCAGCTCCTCCATCGAGGCATAGCTGCGGTGGTACAGCGAACCGGTCGGGACGATCCAGCGCACCGGAAACGCAGCCAGTTCCAGATTACGCACGCTGTCGCCGTTGACCATGTCGGTCTGGAACACGATATCCAGATAGCCCTTGAGCAATTGCTCGTTGAGGTTGCGCGCGGTGTCGGCGGTCAGTTCGATCTCTACTGCAGGGTAGCGCTCCATCACTCGTGTTACGAACGGACTCAACCAGGTGTGAATGACGGTATCCATCGCCCCGACGCGAATACGCCCCTGGATGTTGCCAGTATCGCTGATCGACTGCTTCAAGGCCTGCATGGTGTCGATCATGCGCTCGGCATATTCGAGCACCTTCTGCCCTTCCGGGGTCAGCGATACGCCCTTGGAATCACGCAGAAAAAGACGTGTGCCGAGTTCATCCTCGAGCGCAGCGATACGGCTGGAAATGGACGCCTGGGTGCTGAACAGCTTCTCGGCTGTCAGGCGGAAGCTCTTGAGCCGTGCCACCCAGACGAAGGTCTCGAGAAATCTCAGATTCATGCCGTAACGCCTCTTCGCAATGTTCTTCTCAGGGGCTGATTGGCAGCGCCCACGCAGCCTCAGGCGTAGCAGGTTGTATGCCAGAGGTTTTTCGCGCAGCCGATGAATTTTCCTATCGCTGGCCCCCTGTTTTTTCTCGTTGGACGCCGCCGAACGACGCTTTGAAGAATGGCGCCGCGCTCTGCGCAGACCACAACAACATCATTCAAAACGCGCTCTGCCAAGCAGCTGCTCTCGTCGGCTGCGCGCTCCCAACAGGAGACACTGCACCATGAAACCCCATTACCCATTGGCATCCGCGCTGCTGCTCGGCGGCGGCCTGCCGAGCATCGCACATGCCGATTTCATCGCTGACAGCAAGGCCAGCGTCGAGATGCGCAACTTCTATTTCAACCGTGACTTCCGCCAGAGCGGCGCCCGTGACAAGGCCGAGGAATGGGCGCAGGGCTTTCTGCTGCGCATGGAGTCCGGCTACACCGAGGGCACCGTCGGTTTCGGTATCGATGCATTGGGGATGCTCGGTGTGAAACTCGATTCCGGTGATGGCACCGCTGGCAGCGGCCTGCTGCCGGCCGACCGCTCCGGCGGCTCGCAGGATGAGTATTCCAAGCTCGGCCTGACCGCCAAAGTGAAGGTTTCCAACAGCACACTGAAAGCTGGCGCCCTGCACTTTCGCAGCCCGGTCGTCTCGGCCAATGACTCGCGTCTGCTGCCGCAGACCTTCCAGGGCGCGCTGCTCAACGTACAGGAAGTCGACAACCTGACCCTGCAGGGCGGCAAGATCAACCGCATCAAGGCCAACAGCTCCACCGACTACACCGAGATGACCGGCAACCGCATCGGCGGCAGCAGTGATTCCTTCGTGTTCGGTGGCGGCGAGTACAAGATCACCCCGCAACTGACCACCGGCCTGCATTACGGCACCCTCGAGGATATCTACCAGCAGTACTACGGCACCCTGGTGCATGTGCTGCCGCTGGGTGATGGCCAGTCGTTGAAGACCGACCTGCGCTACTCGCAAAGCCGCGAGGACGGCAACTTCCGCGACCTCGACAACAAGGCCTTCGGCGCCATGTTCACCTACAGCCTGGGCGGTCATGCCTTCGGTGCCGGCTACCAGCGCATGAGCGGTGACGATCCGTTCCCGTACATCGCCAGCAGCGACCCCTTTCTGGTCAACTTCGTGCAGATCAACGACTTCGCCAACGTCGAAGAACGCTCCTGGCAGGTGCGCTACGACTACAACTTCGCCAGCATCGGCATCCCCGGCCTGACCTTCATGACCCGCTACATCTCCGGTGACAACGTCGAGGTCGCCGGCCGCAGCAGCGAAGGCAAGGAATGGGAACGCAATACCGATATCGCCTACGTGGTACAGAACGGTCCGCTGAAGAACCTGGGGCTGAAATGGCGTAACGCCACCGTTCGCTCCAATTTCGGTAACGATCTCGACGAGAATCGCCTGATTCTCAGCTACACCCTGGCGCTCTGGTAAGCACTTCAACCCGATGACGGGGCCATTACGGCCCCGTTTGCATTTCTCGGGAAGCAAGACGGCCATAGACTTTTAATCAAGTTGTATGACAACTTGCCGATTCCTGAGCATCATCCTGAAGAAGATGGCGAGGCGTTATCGTGAGCTTTTTACTGTCCTGGCAACAAAAATTCCGCGCCCTTGTCGCGCTCACCCTGATCAGCCTGATTCTGATGGCGGCCGCCTCGTTATGGGCCAACCATCGCGTCAGCAGTGCCTTGCAGGCGAGGGAACAGGCGGCAGCCTATGCCAGCGCCAGTACCCAGTTGATGAACCACTGGTGGCAACAGAACGCATTGCGCCAGCAGATCACGCCTGACCTGCAGTCAGCGTTCGACAGCGGCCTCGATGAACTACAAGAACTCATCGGACAACTGTTGACGCAAGCTCAAGCGCTGGAAGACGACGCCACCTTGCAACACGCCCAGCAGATCCAGGCCGTGCTACTGGATGAGCTGGCCCAGCAGCGCCAGTGGCTGAGCCTCAATCAGGCCCTGGGTCTGACCCCCTTCGAGGGCCAGCGTAAAACCCTGACGGAAAGAGGCAAGGCCCTGGAGGCGATCAGTTTCGACCTGATCAAACCCTTCATTACCAGTGCCCTGAGCAGCCAGCGTGACTACCTGTCGACCTTCGACCCGGCGTTCGCCCAGATTGCCCTGACGGCCATCGGCAAATTGCAGGACCAGATCGCAGACCTTGAATGGCAGGACACGCCGATTGGCAAGAACGTGCAGGGCTATGCCCAGGCGTTCACGGATATCCATGGCAACATCGAGCGCATCAACGCCACCAATCAGCGCCTGCTCCAGTTGGGCGAGCAGTTGCAGACGCGTGTCGAAGAGCAGGCACAAGCGCTGCAGAGCGGCCTGTTGCTGCGTCGCACGCAGGAAGCCGAGCAGGCTCGCCTGTCCGCACTGTGGATGATGGGGCTGAGCTTCCTCGCCGTTGCCGCCCTGCTCTGCTTCACCTTGCTGCAGGCGTCACGCACCTTGGTCAGCCGCCTGCGCAACGTCATTCAGTTGCTCACTCAGGTCGCCTCCGGCGATCTCACCGGCAAACTACCGGTGGGCAGCAACCCGCGTGACGAATTCAATCAGCTGGCCGACGCCGCCAACCGCATGATCCAGGGTATCGGCGGTATCGTTGCCGAAGTGGTGCGTGCCAACGGCGAGCTGACCCGCCTGCACCATCACCTGGGCGATGCCATGCGTCAGTTGGGTGACAACAGCACCCAGGTGGAAATGCAGACCGAGCAGGCCGCCTCGGCCTCGCACCAGATCAGCGCCACCCTCAACGACATGGCGCAGCGCACGGCGCAAGTCGGCACCGCCACCACCAGCGCCTACGATGCGGCGCGTAACGGCGGTGAGGTGATCGCCGCCAGTGTCGACAGCATGAGTCGTCTGGCGCAGCTGATTCAGGACACTCATAGCCAGGTCGATGCCCTCGGCCAGAGCAGCGCGCGGGTCAGCGGCATCGTCGATGTGATCAACAGTCTCGCTGACCAGACCAATCTGCTCGCCCTCAACGCGGCTATCGAGGCGGCTCGGGCAGGCGATGCCGGGCGCGGCTTCTCGGTGGTGGCCGATGAGGTGCGCTCGCTGGCGCAGAAAACGGTCTCGGCAACAACCGACATCAGCGCCATCGTCGGCGAGTTCCAGCAACAGACCCGGCACATGCACCAGTTGATGAGCAACGGCCTGAACCTGGCTGCCGACAGCGAGCGACATGCCGCTCAGGTGGCCGACGCCATCAGCGCCATCACCTCGGCGATGGAGCGCCTGACCGGCGAAATGAACCAGGTCGTGGTAGCCATCGAGGAAGTCTCCACCACCACCGAGGACATCGCCGACAAGATGGAAACCATCCACGTGCACACCGGGCAGAGCAAGGACCTGCGCCATACCCTGGGCGGCCATACCGAGGGGCTGTCATCCCAGGTCGATGCACTGGGACGTAGCGCCAGGCAGTTCCGCCTGGCCTGAGCCTCATCGACTTTTCCTATATCGGGCGCACGCTTTAATTAGTTGGACGCCTCCGGCAGGCCGTTGAAAAATGACAGCCATGGATGACGGCCACGGCCGTCGCAAGCCGCGCCAGCACCGGCTTACCGGCTGCCTGCCTGAGGAGCTCCCGCGTGAACGATCTGCTTCTGAACTGTGACATCGGCGAAAGCTTCGGCGCCTGGACCATGGGCCTGGACGCCGAGGTCATGCCCTACATCGACTGCGCCAACATCGCCTGCGGTTTCCACGCTTCCGACCCCAGCGTGATGCGCAAGACCGTGGCCCTGGCCGTGGCCCATGACGTGCGCATCGGCGCGCACACCGCCTATCAGGACCTGGTCGGCTTCGGCCGTCGCTCGATGGACTGCACGCCGCAGGAAGTCGAAGACCTGATGCTCTACCAGATCGGTGCGCTGGAAGGCATCTGCCGCAGCGAGGGCACGCGTGTCAGCTACGTCAAACCACACGGCGCGCTGTATCAGGACATGATGCGCAAGCCCGCCACCCTGCGCGCGGTAATGAGCGCCGTGGCCCGGTACGACCGCCAGCTGCCGCTGATGCTGATGTGCACCCGTGACAACAGCGCAGCCCAGGCGCTGGGCGACGAATTCGGCCTGACCCTGTGGTTCGAAGCCTTCGCCGACCGCGCCTATGATGCCGCCGGTTTCCTGGTCAGCCGCAGCCTGCCGGGTGCCGTGCATCACGACAGCGAGGTGATCGTCAGCCAGGCGCTGACCCTGGCGCGTGGCGAGGCCCTGCAGGCCAGCGACGGCAGCGCACTGCACCTGAACGCGCAGACGCTGTGCGTGCATGGCGACAACGCCAGTTCGGTCGCCGCCGTCAGGCGCATCCGCCAGGCATTCGACAGCCTGGTTCAGGCATGAAGGCGCCCAACGCCCGGCTGGAAGTCGCCGGCACCGACAGCCTGATCCTGCGCCTGTTCGACGTTATCGATGAGGCCAACATGCCGTGGATGCTGGCCGCACGCACGCGCCTGCAGGACGCATTCGGCGGCGCGCTGATCGACCTGGTGCCCTCCTATACCACACTGCTGCTGCACTACGACCTGTGCCAACTCGACAGCGAGCAGGCGCGCGCGAAGGTCGCCGAAGCACTCGAAGGCTTGCAGCCTGCCGATCTGCAAGGCGGCCGCGAGCATCAGTTGCCCACCTGGTACGACCGCAGCGTCGGCCCTGAGCTGCAACTGCTGGCTCGGCGCAGCGGGCTCAGTGAGGCCGACGTAATCGCCCGGCACAGCGGCCATGCCTATCAGGTATTCGCCCTGGGTTTCGCGCCCGGCTTCGCCTTCATGGGGCTGGTCGAGGAAATCCTCGCCGCGCCGCGCCTGAGCACACCGCGCAAGCGCATCGCCGCCGGCAGCGTCGGCATCGCCGAACGACAGACGGCCGCCTACCCGGTGGTTTCGCCCGGCGGCTGGAACCTGATCGGGCGCACGCCGAGTCGCCTGTTCGGCAGCGACATCGAAGGCTACAGCCTGCTGCAACCCGGTGACCGTGTGCGTTTCGTACCCATCGAGCGCGCCGAATTTATCCGCCTGGGCGGCGACGACAGTCCGCTGGAGACCGGTCAATGAGTGCTATAGATGGCGGCCTGCACGTATTGCGCAGCAGCCCGTTCATTCAACTGCAGGATGGTGGCCGTTTCGGCGTGCGCCACCTCGGCGTGACCCAGTGCGGAGCCCTGGACTGGATCGCCCATCGCTGGGCCAACTGGCTACTGGGCAACCCGCTGACTGCCGCTGTGGTGGAGATCACCCTGGGCAATGCCGATTTCGAATGCAGCCGCGACGCCACCCTGGCACTGACCGGTGCCGACCTCGGTGCGCGGCTGGACGACCAGCCGCTGGCGTCCTGGCGCAGCTTCGAAGTGCGCAAGGGCCAGCGCCTGAGTTTCGCCCAGCCACGCCACGGCGCCCGCGCCTATCTCGCAGCGCCGGGTGGATTCCAGGCGCCGCTGGTGCTGGGCAGCTGCGCCAGCATGTTGCGCGAAGGCCTTGGTGGCCTGCAGGGCGATGGCCGCGCCATCGCTGTCGGTGACTCGCTGGCCTGGACCGGCAGCACCCGCGCAATGCGGCAGATGCCCGCCGATTTCATTCCCGAGTACCAGGATGCGCCGCGCCTGCAGTTGGTGTTGGGTGCACAGATCGGCGACTTCCGCGGCCAGAGTCTGTTCGATGCCTTCAACAGTCAGTGGCTGATCGACCAGCGCGCCGACCGCATGGGCATTCGTCTCAACGGCCCTCAGCTGCAATGCCTGCGTGGCTCGATGATCTCCGAAGGCATCCCGCTGGGCGCGGTGCAGGTGCCGCCGGATGGTCAGCCAATCATCCTGCTCAACGACCGCCAGACCATCGGTGGCTACCCGCGCCTCGGCGCCCTGACGCCGCAGGCCGTGGCTCGGCTGGCACAATGCCTGCCGGGACAGAGCGTGCAGCTTGCTCCCACCACGCAGGACAGCGCCCTGCTCGCCCAGCGCCGGCTCCTGGCGCAGTGGCAATAGCGTCGCCCCCGGCTATATGACCCGCCCTCACCAAGGGCGGGCATTTCAGCGTTGGCGACGGCCCTCGCATTTCTGTTGCCAGACTGTTCATGACCCGCGCCGCAGATAGCGGCTGAAGCCGCAAATGCATTAAAGTCGGCGGTCTGCACGCGCGGCCTTGAAAAGCCCCGCCCATCCGCCAGAAGAGCCCGACGATGGAACACCGTGAAGCCCTGCTCGCGTTACGCCAATTTCTCTCCACTCAGATTCTCGGCCAGGAAAAGCTCATCGAGCGTTTGCTGATCGCGCTGCTCGCCGACGGCCATTTGCTGGTCGAGGGCGCCCCCGGCCTGGCCAAGACCAAGGCGATCAAGGAGCTGGCCGAGGGTATCGAGGGCGAGTTCCATCGCATCCAGTTCACCCCCGACCTGTTGCCGGCGGACATCACCGGCACCGAAATCTATCGCCCGGAAACCGGCAGCTTCGTGTTCCAGCAGGGGCCGATCTTTCACAACCTGGTGCTGGCCGACGAGATCAACCGCGCCCCGGCCAAGGTGCAATCGGCGCTGCTCGAAGCCATGGCCGAGCGCCAGGTCTCGGTAGGCCGCAGCACCTACGACCTGTCGCCGCTGTTTCTGGTCATGGCCACGCAGAACCCCATCGAACAGGAAGGCACCTACCCGCTGCCGGAAGCGCAGCTCGACCGCTTTCTGATGCACGTGAAGATCGGTTTTCCCGATGCGGCGGTGGAGCGCAAGATCCTCGCCCAGGCCCGTGGCGATGCGCTCAACGGTGAGGCCAAGCCCGAGCACCGGGTCAGCCAGCAGGCGGTGTTCGCCGCGCGCAAGGAAATCCTCGGCCTGTACATGGCCGATGCCGTGGAGGAATACCTGGTGCAACTGGTCATGGCCAGCCGCACGCCGGCCAAGTTCGATGCCGAGCTGGCCGACTGGATCGCCTATGGCGCCAGCCCGCGCGGCTCCATTGCCCTCGACCGCTGCGCACGCGCCCACGCCTGGCTGGCCGGACGCGACTTCGTCAGCCCCGAGGATATCCAGGCGGTGCTGTTCGACGTGCTGCGCCATCGCATCATCCTATCCTTCGAGGCGGAAGCCTCGGGCGTCGATCAGGACCGCGTGATCCAGCGCATCCTCGACGTGGTGGCGGTGGCTTGATGCAGCCGCGCCTCATGCGCTCGTCCCAGGTAGCCCGGATGCAATCCGGGACTGATTACGCTGTGTCCCCGGATTGCATCCGGGCCAAGGGCTGAAGCCCATGCAAACCCTGACCAGCCACCCCGGCATCCACATCGCCCTCGGCGAACTGATCGACATGCGCCACAAGGTGCATGAGGTGCCGCTGTTCTCGACACCTGCCCGGCGCAGCCCGTTGATCGGCCTGCACCACTCCAAGCTGCGCGGTCGCGGCGTGGACTTCGACCAGGTGCGCGTTTACCAGCCGGGCGACGACGTGCGCACCATCGACTGGCGTGTCACCGCACGCACCCAGGAGCCGCACACCAAGCTGTTCCACGAAGAGCGCGAACGCCCCATCTTCATCATCACCGAGCAGAGCCAGCGTCTGTTCTTCGGCTCCGGCCAGTGCTTCAAGTCGGTGCTGGCCGCACGCGCTGCAGCGCTGATCGGCTGGGCCGCGCTGGGCCATAACGACCGCATCGGCGGCCTGGTGTTCGCCGATAACGACCATCACGAAGTCAAGCCACGGCGCAGCAAGCAGAGTCTGCTGCAACTGCTCAACCTGCTGGCACGCGCCAACCAGGCGCTCGGCCCGGAGAGCCAGGCCAACACCGGCCGCGACAACTTCGGCCTGGCGCTGCGTCGCGCTCGCGAAGTCCTGCGCCCGGGCAGCCTGGTGATCGTGCTGTGCGATGAGCGCGCCCTCAGCGATAACGCCGAGCAGCAGTTGACGCTGCTCGCGCGCCATACCGATCTGTTACTGCTGCCGCTGTCCGATCCGCTCGATCACGCCCTGCCGGCCGCCGGCCTGCTGCGCTTTACCCAGAACGGCGCACAGCTGGAGCTCGACAGCCATAATGCTGACCTGCGCCAGGCCTATCGCGCCCAGGCCCAGGCCCGTGAAGCGCGCTGGCAGCGCCTGACGCAGAAGCTCGGCGTGCCGCTGCTGCCGCTGAGCACCCAGTTCGAACTGGTCGAGCAATTGCAGGAACAGCTCAGCACCCTGCATTCGAGAAAGTCGCTATGAAGCCCATCGACCAGTTGCAGCCGCTGATCGATCCGCCCGCCGTGCTCTGGTGGCCGCCGGCTCCGGGCTGGTGGTTGCTGGCCGTGCTGCTGCCACTGCTCGGCTGGGGACTGTGGCGTTTGCTGCACAACTGGCGCCGACGCGCACCCAAGGAGGCTGCGCAGCAGCCACTCGACCCGCTGCGCCAGGCGGCGCTCGATGAACTGTCGCGCTTGAGCAAACCTTATGACGGCGCCCCGGCTGGCCCCTGGCTGCAGCAGCTCAACGCCCTGCTCAAGCGCCTTTGCCGCGAACGCTATCCCGAGAGCGCCAGCCACACCCTGAGCAGCCGCGCCTGGCTGGCGTTTCTCGATAACCGCTGCCCGGCGGCGGGCCTGACCCGCTGGATGATCCTGGTCGATGGCGGCTACAGGCCACAGTGCACCCTGAGCGACAAAGCCATCGTGGAGCTCGATCAGGCCATCGCCATCTGGATTCGCAAGCATGTTTGAGCTCGCCTGGCCCTGGGTCTTTCTGCTCGCGCCGCTGCCCTGGCTGCTGCGCCTGCTGCTGCCGCCAGCCGACAGTGGCGACGCAGCGCTGCGCGTCGGCTTTCTCGACGAGCTGCAGGCCCTGAGCGGGCGCCGCGCCCGCGCCGCTCTGCCCAGCTGGCGTCAGCAAGCACCACTGGTGCTGCTCTGGTGCCTGCTGCTGTGCGCCGCTGCACGGCCGCAGTGGGTCGGCGACCCGCTGCCGCTACCCGCCAGCGGCCGCGACCTGCTGCTGGCGGTGGATGTCTCCGGCTCCATGGATTACGCCGACATGCAGTGGGACGACGAGCCCATCAGCCGCCTGGAACTGGTCAAACGCCTGCTCGGCGATTTCATCGAAGGCCGCCGTGGCGATCGGGTCGGCCTGATCCTGTTCGGCAGCCAGGCCTATCTGCAGGCACCGCTGACCTTCGATCGCCATACGGTACGCACCTGGCTGGACGAAGCCATGATCGGCATCGCCGGCAAGAACACCGCCATCGGCGATGCCATCGGCCTGGCAGTGAAACGCCTGCGCCAGCGCCCGGCGCAAAGCCGCGTGCTGGTGCTGATCACTGACGGCGCCAATAACGGTGGCGAAATCGACCCGATGGTGGCCGCGCAACTGGCCGCCGATGAAGGCGTGCGCATCTATGCCATCGGCATCGGCGCCGATCCGCAGCAAAGCGGTGCCTTCGGCAGCTTCGGCTTCAGCGCCCTGGATCTGGACGAAACCAGCCTTCGCGCGATCACCGACGTCACGGGTGGGGAGTATTTCCGCGCGCGCGATCAGGCCGAGCTGCAGCAGATCGAACTGACCCTCGACCGCCTCGAACCGGTCGCCCAGCAACCGACCCTGGCCCGTCCGGCCCTGGCGCTCTATGCCTGGCCGCTGGCGCTGGCGCTACTGGGCTCGCTGTTACTGGTCGGCCAGATGCTGTGGCCCGACCTGCTGCAGCGGCTGCGGAGGCGTGCATGAGCCTGCTCTGGCCTGAGTGGCTGCGCCCACTGTGGCTGCTGGCCGTGCCGTTGCTGGCCTGGTTGCTCTGGCGCCTGTGGCATCGCGAGCGTCAGAGCGGACGCTGGCAACTGCTGTTGCCGGCGGCGTTCCATCAGGTGCTGCTCAAGGGGGGCAGCGGCCGCTCCAGCAAGCTACCCTTGCTGGCGCTCGGCCTGGCCTGGCTGCTGGCCGTACTGGCGCTGCTCGGGCCCAGCTGGCAGCGCGTCGAGCAGAGCAACCAGAAACCTGCCGACCCCCTGTTGATAGTGCTCGAACTGACGCCGCAGATGCTCGCTACCGACGGCCGCCCCAATCGACTGGAGCAGGCCCGGCGCAAAGTGCTCGACCTGCTCGAAGCGCGTCGCGATGCGCAGACGGCGATCATCGTCTACGCTGGCAGCGCGCACAGCCTGGTGCCGCTGTCCGATGACCTGGCCACCAGCCGAAACCTGCTGGAGGCACTGAAACCTTCACTGATGCCGGAGCCGGGGCGGCGCGCCGATCTGGCTGTGGCCCGCGCACTGCAACTGCTCGACCAGGCGCAACTGGGCCAGGGGCGCCTGTTGCTGATCACCAGCGCCCTCGACGAAGCGGAACGCAGCGGCATCCAGCAAGCGCTGCAAAAGCGCTCGGTACCGCTGCTGATTCTCGGTGTGGGCAGTCGCGAAGGCGCACCGGTGGTGCAGGAAGACGGCAGCTTCCTCAAGGACTCGCGCGACGCCATCCTGATTCCGCGCCTTGATGCGCACGGCCTGCGGGAGACCGCCGAAGCTCATGCTGGCCGCTATGCAGCGAGCCGCCTGGACGACGAAGACCTGCGCCGCCTGGGCCTGCTCGACGGCCCGCAGGCACTGCGCGCGGCGGGCGAGCCGACACAGCTCGACAGTCATGTCGACCAGGGTTACTGGTTCCTGCTGCCATTGCTGTTGCTCGCCGCCTGCGCCGGTCGTCGCGGCTGGCTGTTCTGCCTGCCATTACTGCTGATGCTACCGCCACAGAGCAGCCATGCCTTCGAATTCGACGACCTCTGGCTGCGCCCTGACCAGCAGGGCCAGCGCCTGCTGCAGACGCAACGTCCGGCCGAGGCCGCGCAACGCTTCGTCGATCCGCAGTGGCAAGGCAAGGCGCTTTACGAGGCCGAGGATTATGCCGCCGCCGCAGAGCGTTTCGCCAGGGGCGACAGCGCAGCCGATCATTACAATCGCGGCAATGCCCTGGCCAAGGCCGGCGAACTGGAGGCCGCGCTGGATGCCTATGAACAGGCCCTGGAGCGCCAGCCGGAGCTGGCCGCGGCCCAGCACAACAAGGCATTGGTGGAGCAAGCGCTGCGTCAGCGCGAAAATCAGCAGCAATCCGGCGAGGATGATTCGGCCGAGCAGCCGGAACAAGGCAACGAGCAATCGCAGCCGAATGAATCGTCGGCCGGCCAGCCCGCCGAAAGTACTGCCACGCAGCCCAGCCAACCAGGCAGTGTTGGCGAGAACAGTGAAAACAGCGAAGTACAGGGCAGCGCCAATGGCGCCGGGGCAGACACCCAACCCAGCACCAGCAGTGAACCCCCAGGCGACGCCGAGCCCGTTGAGCAACCCCTCACGGAAGCCGATCTGGGTACGGCGGCCGAACGCCGACAAGCGCTGGAACAATGGCTGCGGCAGATCCCGGATGACCCGGCCGAACTGCTGCGGAGAAAATTCTGGTATGAACAGCAACAGCGTCAGGACTCGAATCGATGAAGCGTCTGGTCTTCCTGCTTCTTCTAGTGCTCGCGGGGCAGGCCCATGCCGAAGCCTTTTTCGCCAGCGTCGACCGCACACGCCTGAGTGAAGGCGAAACCGTGGTGCTGACGCTGGAATCGACCGACCCGACCCGCTTCGGCCGCCCCGACCTGAAGCCGCTGGAGGAAGACTTCGAGGTGCTTGGCAGCCGCCAGGTCAATCGCCTGAGCAGCATCGGCGATACGCCGCGCGCCAGCACTCGCTGGATCCTTACCCTGCAGCCACGCCGCAACGGCGAAGTGACGATCCCGGCGATCCGCCTGGAAGACGCCGAAACCCTGCCGATCACGCTGACCGTCGAGGCAGCCGTCAGTGCCGGCAATGGCGAACAGCTTGCACCGGTATTCATCGATGCCAGCCTCGATCAGGAGGATGTCTACGTTCAGGCCCAGGCCGTGCTGACCCTGCGCATCTACCACTCGGTGTCCATGTACGACGACAGCAGCCTGACGCCCCTGCGCATAGCGGATGCGCGTGTCGAACAACTGGGCGAACCCCGCACCTACGAGAAGAGCATCGGCGGCGTGCTGCACGGCGTGATCGAACTGCAGTACGCCATCTATCCGCAGCGCAGCGGCCAACTGCTGATCCCGGGCCAGACCTTCAGCGCGACCCTGGTCGACCGCTCGCGCAACAACGATTTCCTGCCTTTCGGACCGCGCGCGGGCAAGGTCTCGCGGGTCAAATCACCGGACATTCCGCTGCAGGTCAAACCCAAGCCGGCCGCCTACCCGGCTGACGTGCCCTGGCTACCGGCGCGCGCCCTGGGCCTGGCGGAAACCTGGAACCCGCAACCGGAGCAGAGCCAGGTCGGCGATTCCCTGACCCGCCGCCTGATTCTCAAGGTCGACGGCCTCTCCAGCGCTCAACTGCCGCCATTACCGGCGACCCAGGTCGATGGCCTGCGGCGTTACCCGGATCAGCCGCAGATGAGCGACCAGAAGAGTGAGAACGGCATCATCGGCACCCGCGAAGAACGCGAGGCGCTGGTGCCCAATCGCAGCGGCAGTTTCGATCTGCCGCCGCTGGAAGTGATGTGGTGGAACACCCAGACCGACACGCTGGAGCGCACCACCCTCTCCGCCCGTACGCTGCAGGTCGCGGAAAACCCGCAACTGCAGAACGACGAGCAACCCAATACGCCGATGGTAACGACCCAGGTCATCGAGGGGCCGCAACTGTGGCCCTGGCAGTTGGCCTGCGCTGTGCTGAGCCTGACCACGCTGCTCGGCTTCGGCTTGTGGTGGCATGCCCGCAGGCAACCGGCGATCCAGCGCGCGGCGCAGAACGGCCCCAGCCCACGCACGCTGCTCGACGACATCAAGCGCGCCTGCCAGGCCGGCGATGCCCAGGCCACTCGTCATGCACTCGACGCCTGGGCTCGCCAACAACCGGAAACCCTCGCCGATATGGCCGCGCGCTACGTACCGCTGTCGGACGCGCTGGACGGTCTCAACGGCGCGCTGTACAGCGAAGTTGGCCAGCAATGGCAAGGCGAAGAGCTGTGGAAGGCGATTCGCAACCTGCCTGCCGCACAGGAGCCAAGCGCAGCGCCGCAGGAAAGCAGCGCGCTGCCGCCGCTGTACCCGCGCTAGGCGCGCGATGGGCTTGCAGGATACGCAGTTCGAGGCGTGCAAGTGGTAGTGAGCGTCAGCCCACCAATAGCGGCTGACCTTGGTGGGCTGAAACGGATCGCCGCCCGGCCCACCCTAAGTACTGCCGACGAAGCCCCGGATTTCATCCGGGCTACAGACTGATTGACCTCATCACGCCCGGTGCGCATGGCGCACCCTACAAGCCCGCGCGCACCGTGCCCATCGGGACATGAGACTGGATCGGGCAAGAACGTTCAACGAAACAGCCTGATTGACCTCATCCCCGGTGCGCATGGCGCACCCTGCGAGGGCTGAGATGGGACCTGCCGTGCGCACCCACCGCGCACGACGACGAGACGCTCTCGTCACCGCCAGAGCCATAAAACAAAAAAACCGCGGCCCGAGGGCCGCGGTTTTCGTTCTACGCGAAAGGCATCAAGCCTTGGTGCGCATTTTCTCGGTGTTGATCAGGAAACGAGCCAGAGCCGGCAGCAACCAGATCGCACCAATCATGTTCCAGAGGAACATGAAGGTCAGCATCAGGCCCATATCGGCCTGGAACTTGATCGCCGAGAAGATCCAGGTCGCCACGCCGATCGCCAGGCAGACGCCGGTGAACAGCACCGCCTTACCGGTAGACTTAAGCGTCTCGTAGTAGGCTTCCTGCAGCGACATACCCTGGCGCAGATAGGTCTCCAGGCGGCTGTAGATGTAGATGCCGTAGTCGACACCGATACCCACACCCAGCGCGATCACCGGCAGGGTAGCGACCTTGACACCGATGCCCATGAACGCCATCAGTGCGTTGCCCAGCACCGAGGTCAGCACCAGCGGCAGGATCACGCACAGGGTCGCAGCCAGCGAACGGAAGGTCAGCAGGCACATGATGCTCACTGCCGCGTACACCGCGATCAGCATGGTGGTCTCGGACGCCGCGATCACTTCGTTGGTAGCTGCCTCGATACCGGCATTACCGGCAGCCAGCACGACCTGCAGCTCGTCAGTGGTGTGCTGCGCGGCGAACGCTTCGGCAGCAGCCACGGCGCGCGACAGCGTCTCGGCCTTGTGGTCCTCGAGGAACACCAGCACCGGTGCCACCGAGCAGTCGGCGTTGTACAGGCCGTCGGCGCGGGCGATCGAGTTGTTCAGTACGTCCTGGTTGCGCGACAGGGTTTCCCATTTCAGGTTGCCCTCGTTCATGCCCTTGATCACCTGCTTGGACACGGTGACCATGGAAATCGCCGACTGCACACCCTCGGTGTTCTCCATCTTCCACATCAGCTCGTCCATGGCGGCCAGGCTGTCATAGGTAGAGCAGCCTTCAGGGCCGGTCTTGATCATGACTACCAGTACGTCGGAACTGGTCGAGTAGTTACGGATGACGAAGTCGTTGTCCAGGTTGTAGCGCGAATCCGGGTGCAACTCCGGTGCGCCCTGGTCGAGGTCGCCAATCTTCAGATTCTGGCCGTACCAGACACCACCAGCCAACGCCACCACGGCAACGACAACGGAAATCGGTGCCACCATCGGGTGAGCGAAGTTGGAAATGGCGCGCCAGAATGGATGATCCTTGGCAGCCTCCTCGCGACTCTTCTTCACCGCACGATTGCCGATACCGATATAGGAAATCACCACCGGCAGCAGAATCAGGTTGGTGAGAATGATCACCGCCACGCCCATCGAGGCGCCAATGGCCAACTCGCGGATCACGCCGATGTCGATCAGCAGCAAGGTCACGAAACCAACCGCGTCGGACAGCAACGCCACCAGCCCCGGGATGAACAGCTGACGGAAGGCCATGCGCGCGGCAGACAGGGCGTCGGTCGCTTCACCCGATGCCATGGCGATCCCGTTGATCTTCTGCACACCGTGGGAGATACCGATGGCAAACACCAGGAAAGGCACCAGCATCGAGTAGGGGTCGAGACCGAAGCCCAGCGTGTGCAACAAACCGAGCTGCCAGATCACCGCGATCAGCGTGGTGATCACAACCGCCATGGTGCTCTTGAAGCAGTGGGTGAACCACAGCAGCAGCACGAAGGTAATGCCGATGGCCACGGCGAAGAACAGCGCCACACCGATCAGACCATCGATGAGATCACCGACCTTCTTGGCGAAGCCGATGATGTGCACCTTGACCTTGGGATTCTGCGCTTCGTATTTCTCGCGAATTTTCTCTTCCAGCTCGTGAGAGAACTTCTGGTAGTCCAGCTTGATCAGCTTGCTCTGATCATTCGGGTCCGGGTAGGACTCGAGCAGCGGAATATCGACGATGCTGGACTTGAAGTTGTTCGCCACCAGGCGCCCGATCTGACCCGACTTGAGGATGTTGCTGCGCAGATCCTCGAGACTGTCGGTGGAACCGTCGTAGGTCTGCGGGATCACTTCACCGCCGGCGAAACCTTCTTCGGTCACTTCGGTCCAGCGCACGCTCGGACTCCACAGCGACTTCAGACCGGAACGGTCGACGCCTGGAATGTAGAACGCCTCGTCATGGATCTGCCGCAGCGTTTCCATGTATTCCTTGCTGAAGATGTCACCGTCGGTGGCTTCCACCGAGATGCGCACCGTATTGCCCAGGTTGGCCAGGTCGTTACGGTGTTCGAGCATTTTCTGAATATAGGGGTGCCCCAGCGGAATCATCTTCTCGAAGCTGGTCTGCGGGCGTACCTGAGCAGCCTGATAGAACAGGAAGATGCTGATCAGCAGGCAGATCAGGATAACCGCCGGGCGATTGTTGAAAATCAGCCGTTCGAGGAAGGAGGCAGGCTGTTGTTGATGCTTGGTCATGCAAAGGCTCCCGGCTTGTTATTGTTGGCCCAGATCGGCGCCAGTCGAGGCGGCGAGGTGAACGCCGCCCTGCCCCACCAGGATCAGGTTGCCGTTATCCAGTGCAGCTACCCCGGCCAGAGAGAGGCGGTCGGGACGGTTGATCAGGCTGAAGGTCTGGCCGTGATCCTTGCTGCGCAGCACAGTGCCACCGTGCCCGACGACCGCGACGCTGCCATCGTTGAGCAGCGCGCCATCGGCCAGACCGAATTCCAGCGGGCCATTGTTCGGGGTATTGAGCGTGATCTGCTGCCAACTGTCACCGAAATCGGTGGAGCGGAACAGGTGGCCGCGCAGACCGTAGGCCAGCAGTGTGGCTGGCTGATCGGTACCGATCACGCCGAACAGCGAACCCTCGTAGGGTAGATCCTCGATACGCTCCCAGGTCTGCCCCCAGTCTGCGGAGCGGAACATCAGACCCAGCTCACCGACGACGAACAGACCGGAGTCCTTCACGGCGGCAATGGCGTTGAGGTGATAGGCGTCTTCGTTGTCGAGACGGTCGCTGACGTCTTCCCAGTTCTGGCCACCATCGGTGGTCTCCAGAAGCGCGCCATAAGCGCCCACGGCGTAACCGGTCTGAAGATCCTTGAACCAGATATCCAGCAGCGGCGCTTCGAGTTCGAGGTCCTCGTACTGCTTGGTCCAGGTCAGGCCGCCATCGGTGGTGGCGAGAATCTGCGCATCGTGACCGACCACCCAGCCATGCTGGGCATCGACGAAGAACAGCGACGTCATCATCTGGCGGGTCGGCACCTTGGCCTGCTGCCAGCTCTGCCCCTGGTCGTTGGAATAGAGAATGTGGCCACGGTCGCCAACGGCAACCAGGCGCTCACCGGTATTGGCCACATCGAGCAACAGGCTGTGCACGGCCTTCGGAGACTCGATGGCGTAGCCAGCATCAGCCGCAGCCGAGGTCTCGGCCTGCAAGGGTGCGGCAGCGAAAGCCAGAATGGAAAGCACACTGCACAGCGAGAGCGCTTTAGCCAGCGGCGAATGGACACGGAGCGCCGATTTGCGCGCCAGGATGGGCGCCAGACCGGACTGGGTGCGCCGCATGACGGGCTCACTCATATACCTTCCCCCTTTCTTGTTATAGGCGGTGCTGCTGATTAGCAGGCCGCTCATCCTAGCGAGCTTCGGAAAGCCCTGACAATTGGCGCGACGTTATGTTTTGTTAAGGCAAAAACCGCGTGATAGAAGCCTATTCGCCAAGCTGATACGAAAAGGCCGCTACTACTGTAGCGGCCTTCGCATGAGACTACACGACTATTATCGCGTGCCGCGGCGACGCAGGGCGGCCGGTTTGAAATAACCGTCGTCGGGAGTGGCCTGGGTGAAGTCGATGGTATTGCTCTCTTCGTTGTCCAGATTCTGCACGTGGTAACGACGCGCCTGCAGGTCATGGAACACATCGAGCGCGGACCAGGTGGTCGGCAGGTCGTAGTAGTTCTTCAGGTAGGCGATGGAAACGCGCCACAGCTCGCCACGGCCGTCGTACTGATCCACCACCGCAGCCTGCCAGCTGTCCTCGTCGAGGAACAGGGTACGCTTGGAGTAGATATGGCGGGCGCCGGACTTCAGCGTGCCCTCGACGACCCACACACGGTGCAGCTCGTTACGAGTCAGAGCCGGGTTGAGGTGACCGACCTGCAGCAGATCCTTGTACTTAACGTCAGGGCTGGTGACCTTGTAGTTGTTGTACGGGATGTAGATTTCCTTCTTGCCCACCAGTTTCCAGTCATAGCGATCCGGGGCACCGTTGAACATGTCGGTGTCGTCGGCGGTACGCAGACCGTCAGCCGCAGCGATCGGGGTGTCGTAGGCCAGGTTCGGTGCACGACGCACACGGCGCTGACCAGCGTTGTAGCCCCAGGCCTGACGAGGTTCCTTGACCTGATCCAGAGTCTCGTGAACCAGTACTGCACCACCGGCAAGGCGCGCCGGGCTGGTGGTGAAGGACAGGTAGTAGAACATGATGTTGTTCAGGTCGGCGAAGGAGCCGTTCTGCAGGTAGTACTTGAACAGCGCTTCCTGCTGGGAAGTGACCAGCGAGTAGGCGCCATTGCGCTGTACTGCCACTTCCGAGGCACGACGCACGATGTAGGTACCGCGGTAGCGGGCGATGTGGTTCCACAGCGCCTCGACACCATTTTGCGGAATCGGGAACGGGATACCGCCGTAGGCATCGGAGAAGCCGTTGCCGCCATCGACCAGCTTGGCGCTGGTGGCGTTCTTCACGGTGTTGTCATAGACCCACTGCGGCGCGGAGCCGGAGCGGCGGGTCTGGTACACCGGCATCTGATAGGTTTCCGGGTAAGCCTTGAACATGGCGATCTGACCCGGCGTCAGATTGGCCTCGTACTGGCTCAGGTTGGCCGCAGTGATGGTGAACAGCGGTTTGTCTTCCGGGAACGGATTGACGTGGTGCTGGCCCGAGCGCGTGTAGCCAGCCGGCGCCTGAGTGATGCCACCGGTCCAGGCCGGAATGGTGCCGGCAGCGTTACCAGCCTTCTCGGCGCCGAAGGGAGTCAGGGTATCGCCGAGCTTGGCGGCTTCCTGCGGGGAAACGGCAGCCAGCGCGGAACCGGCAGAAAACGCCAGCGCAACGGCTACGGCCATCAGCCTGTGCTTGTTCAGCATGGGTAATTCTCCGTGAAGAGTATTGTCGGGCGCCCGAGGGCGCCCGGCGTGTTTCTGGTTATAGGTATTAGAAGGAGTACTTGACGTTCAGGCCGATGTTGTCGCGATCACGCGCACCGTTGTTCTGACCAGCGCCATAGAACTCGGTGTACTGGATCTCGGCTTCCAGGCTGTTCAGGTAGCTGGCGCGCATACCGAGGGTGTACGCCTTGCGACCTTCGATGAAGTTGCCGGTCTGGTGCGAGTTGCCTTCGAAGTCATGCTTGAACACGGCGAACGGCGACAGGTTCACGCCAGCGTAAACGTCGTTCCAGGTGCCGGAGAGCACCAGGGTGTAGCCGTAGGCGTTCTTGTTGATCTGATCGTCGCGGTCATAGCCAGAGACGTAGGAACCATTCGCACGGCCAGAGTAGTAACGCGTATTACCTTGATAATCGACATACTTCAGGCTGCTGCCATGAATATGTTCCGATGCTAGCTCTGCCACACCAAACAGCGAATCAAAGCTCAGGACATTACCAAAATTATGTATGGCACCCAACGAGGTGTTGAATGCTTCGACACGCTCGTAGTTGTGCAGCGCCCGCTCACTATTGGCGCCCAGACCAACTCGCTTTCCACCAACTACTACTTCTTGGCCCAAAGCGATTTGAGTAGCCTGGCCCAGCACCTGCCCGAGAAGGTCGTTGGTCGTGGCGATACCAATTGGCATGTTCGGACGATAAGCCAACTCACCGAAAACAGACGTCTCGGCAATCGTAGTATTGAAACTCATGCCGTACATGCGAATGTCTTCAACGTATTCACGGCTAGCGTTGATCTGGTTAGCCAAGTCAACAGTCACCAAGGCTCCAGCATTGGTGACCCCCCCGACTCCACCGGCAAGAGCACCAAACTGGGCTGCAGTCAGGCCTGCATAGTCCTCATTGATGTCAGCGTAGATATAAGGCTCTTTGGAGTGGTAATTAATGAAGTAGAAACCGAACTCGGTAGAATTAAGCTCCTCAGCAATATAGCGAAACGCCACCCCAAATTGTCCATCGTTCTTCGCATTCAGGTCAGAGCCGATTCGCGCAACTTTAAAAGCATCGGGGCCTGCGTATTCACTACCCTTCAGCCCGTAGGCAGGGTTGAGCAAGGCAGCTTGGTACAGCGACAACCCACCAAGCCCTGGGTTGGGAGTCAAAGCTCCAGCCAGCGCTCCACTCTGGTTGTAAGCGGTATGGCCACCATCGGCAAACAAATCGGTCTCAGAGAAGTATGTGCCGACCGGATCGATAGCAGTCTCTTTCCAGTTGAACTGGTAGAAGGTTTCCATCGAGAGATTATCGGTCAAGCCGATGTTGAAACTCAGTGCCTCGACCGGCACCAGAACTTCCTTCACTTCCGCGCCGGGGAGGCGGAACTTGGCAGCATCGACCGGGTTGGTGGTGTTGATACCGCCGCGGTAGAACAGACCCTCGCCCCAGTTGAATACCTGCTTACCGAAACGACCAGAGACCGGCATATCGGCCACGTCCCAGTTGCCATAGACATAGGCGTCGAGAATCTGCGCATCGCGGCCGGCCTTGTGGCGGGTTTCACGAGTGAAGGTGTTGTCGCGCGGATAGCTTTGGCTGGGCTGAGCCGGAGTATTTGCGTCGTAGTAGTCGTTGCGCTTGTCCATGATCTGGGTGTCATAGAAAGCGGTGCCACGCACGAAAACACCGTAGTTCTGGTAGGAAGCTTCCAGATCGGTGGTGATCTTGAACACTTCGGAAACCAGGCCGGTATCGAAATTGCGATTGCCGTCGTTGGTGTTGATGTCGTTGTTGGTCTTGTCCTGACCCTGTACGCGCCACAGCTGGCCGTAGGAGACGGTGGTGTCGATGGAACCGGTGATTTCGTTGTCGGCGAAGCTGAACTCCACCGCTTGAGCCTGCGCGGCGACCAGCAAAGGCAGAACGCCAGCGAACGCAAAGCCGGCCTTGGCCGGGGCAAAACGTAGAACGGGCTTGCGGGACTTAATTTCCATCGAGACTCACTCCGTGGACAGATCATTCTTTTGGGCGATCCCGTATCCGGGTCGCGATTGCCGTACTGACGACGGCTTCTGTTTTTATTTGCAGCGACATGTTCCAGCGACCAGCGCGCGCTCGCACGCGGTCAGATCCAGCTCGGTACTGCAACCATGGTGCCAATTCAAACAGGTGTATCAGCGCAAACCGGCTTGGAAGAGCTGTTGACCAGTTTCTTTTCGTGACTGATCAGCCACTGACCAACGCGTCAGAAAAACTGGCGCACTTTGTCCTACGATCCGACGCTTTATGCCACTTACCACGTGCCTTGCGGCGTAGCAGGACGACGAAGATCGCCTCGCTGTCAAGCGACGAACCCCGAACTTAAGTGTGCAAAGGCATAACGAATTGCATGCATATTTCATTGGGTAACAAAAAAGTGTTACCAACCAGAGGTCGGTAACACTTTTTGTAGAGCCAAACCCGTCTTGGACCTATTGCCGCCCAAACCCGAATGTGTGGGAGCGGCGCCCCGCCGCGAACCAGAGCGAGACGTATTGAAAAGCTTCGCCCCGAGGCAGGGCTCCTGCGAAAGATCGCTTCGGGAGCCCTATCCAAGCAGCATCAGTCTTAGGCCAGGCTTTTACTCACCACTTCATAGACATCGCTGGACAGCTCACCCGAGGCGAGGATGCGCTCAAGCTCGGCCTTCATCAGTGCCTGGCGCGCACTGCCGTACTTGCGCCAGCGGGTCAGCGGCGCCAGCAGGCGCGAAGCGATCTGCGGGTTGAGGGTGTTGAGGGTGATCACCTGATCGGCGAGAAAGCGATAACCCGCCCCGTCCGCCTGGTGAAAGTTGATCAGGTTCTGGTTGGCGAAGGCACCGATCAGCGCACGCACCTTGTTCGGATTCTTCAGGGTGAAGGCTTCGTGCTGCATCAGCGCATGCACACGCTCCAGACCACCGGGCAGCGGGCAGCCGGCCTGCACGCTGAACCACTGATCCATCACCAGCGGATTGTCCTTGAAGAAGTCGGCGAACATGGCCAGGGCCTTGCTCTGCTCCTCCTGGAACGGTGAGTTGACCAGCACGGCCAAGGCCGCCAGGCGCTCGGTCATGTTGTCGGCATTCTCGAACTGGTCAACGCAGGCCGCCAGCACTTCAGGCTTCTCGCTGAGCATCAGGTAGGACAATGCGATGTTCTGCAGGCTGCGGCGGGCGAAGTGCGCCGCCTCGGCCACATAAGGCGTGCCCTTGGAGACTTCGCGATTGGCCTGGTAGCGCGCCCACAACGGAGCGAACAGCGCGTCAGCCAGCGCCTTGCGGGCGAACTCACGGGCGGCGTGAATGGCCTCAACATCGGCCACCTCGCTGATCTCGGTGAGATAGGCCTCGCCTGGCAGCGAAAGCATCTCGGCAACCATGGCCTGATCCAGCGACTCGTCCTCGAGCAGGGTGCGCAGCGCGGCGACCAGGCGCTGATCCAGCACCAGGGCTTCGCCACGCTGGTGCTGGCCGATCAGTTCCTGCAGGACCTGCACGGACAGCTGCTGGCCGGCTTCCCAGCGGTTGAAGCCATCCGAATCGTGCTGCATGAGGAACATCAACTGGTCACGGCTGTAGGGGAAGCTGAGCTTGACCGGTGCACTGAAGCCACGCAGCAGCGACGGCAGCGGCTTCTCGGCAATAGCCTCGAAGGTGAAGGTCTGCTCGGCTTCGGTCACCGACAAAACGCGACTGGTGCCCTGCGCCGCGCTTTCGCCCTGCAGGCGCAGCGGCAGCTCGTTGCCTTGGGCATCGAGCAGGCCGAGCGCCACCGGAATCACGAACGGCAGCTTCTCGCTCTGCCCCGGCGTGGCCGGGCAGCTCTGCCGGAAGGTCAGGCTGTAGCGCTGCGCAGCGGAGTCATAGGCCTCGCTGACCTCCAGACGCGGCGTGCCGGCCTGGGTATACCAGCGCTTGAACTGGGTCAGATCGATACCGCTGGCATCCTCCATGGCCTTGACGAAATCGTCGCAGGTCACGGCCTGGCCGTCGTGGCGCTCGAAGTACAGGTCCGAGCCTTTGCGGAACAGCTCCGGCCCGAGCAGGGTGTGAATCATGCGCAGCACTTCCGCACCCTTCTCGTAGATGGTCAGGGTGTAGAAGTTGGAGATTTCCATGTACGCGTCCGGACGCACCGGGTGAGCCATGGGGCCGGCATCCTCGGCGAACTGGTGGGTACGCAGGTAGGCGACGTCCTCGATGCGCTTGACGGTGCGCGAGTGGGTGTCTGCGGAGAACTCGCTGTCGCGGAATACGGTGAAGCCTTCCTTGAGTGACAGCTGGAACCAGTCGCGGCAGGTCACGCGGTTGCCCGACCAGTTGTGGAAGTATTCGTGTGCCACCACGGCTTCGACGCGCTGATGCGCAGCGTCGGTGGCAGTCTCGGCCTTGGCCAGCACACAGCTGGAGTTGAAGATGTTGAGGCCCTTGTTCTCCATGGCGCCCATGTTGAAGTCGTTGACCGCGACGATCATGAAGATGTCCAGGTCGTACTCGCGGCCGTAGACCTCCTCGTCCCACTTCATCGAGCGCTTGAGGCTGTCCATGGCGTGCTGCACCTTGTCGATGTTCTCCGGCTCGACGTAGATACGCAGCGCCACCTCGCGGCTGCTCATGGTGGTGAAGCTGTCTTCCACGCACCAGAGGTCGCCGGCGACCAGGGCGAACAGGTAGGCCGGCTTCTTGAACGGGTCTTCCCAGGTTGCCCAATGACGACCGCCCTCCTCGCTGCCGCTGGCAATCGGGTTGCCGTTGGACAGCAGCACCGGGTAGGCATGCTGCTCGGCGCTGACCGTGGTGGTGAATGTGCTCATCACATCCGGGCGGTCGAGGTAGAAGGTGATCTTGCGAAAGCCCTCGGCCTCGCACTGGGTGCAGAACATCGTGCCGGACTTGTACAGGCCTTCCAGCGCGGTGTTGCTCTCCGGGTGAATGCGCACGCTGCTGTCGACCACGAAACGTTCCTGGGTCGGCTGCAGGGTCAGGTGGCTGTCGGTCAGCGTGTAGTCGCCCTCGCCCAGTTCGCGGTCATCGAGCTTGAGCTCCAGTAGCTCCAGTTGCTGGCCATCCAGCACCAGCTTGGGCAAGCCGGCACCCGCCTCGGGGTTGCGTCGCATGACGAGCTGCGCGTGCACCAGGCTGTGGTCCTCGAACAGCTCGAAGGTCAGGTGGGTTTCATCGATCAGGTAATCGGGAACCTGATAATCCTTGAGATAGATGGTCTTGGATTGTTCGGTGCGCATGGCTCTTGGCCTCTCGTCTGCGGCGCGCCGGGCGCCGGTGGCAATCAGGTATCAGGCGGCGATCTCGTGGACGGCCAGCTGATAGGCGGTGTACTTGCGGATATTGATCACGCCGGTGTCGAACATCAGGTACTGGCCCTTGATGCCGAGCAGAGTACCTTCGGCCAGGGGCTGCTTGTCCAGATTGAAACTGGTGATCTTGGCCGGATAGGCCTCGATGGGATAACGAATCTCCAGCACGTCGGCTGCGCTCAGCGGCTGGATGGCTTGCAGGCCGAAGCGCTGCTGCAGCTCGGTGATGCCCGAACCGCAGCTATCGAACAACTGCTCGCGAATGGCCAGCAGATCGACCGGCACGGCGTCGCCCTTGAGCAGCGCGCGCCAGTTGGTTTTGTCCGCCACCTGGCTACGCAGCAGATCCTCGACGAAACCGGACTGCTGCCGGGTGGCCACGCGCAGGATGGGCAACGCCTGGGTCGCACCCTGGTCGATCCAGCGCGTCGGCACCTGGCTGGCACGGGTGATGCCGACCTTCACGCCACTGGAGTTGGCCAGGTAGACGATGTGATCGGTCATGCAGAACTGCTCGCCCCAGCTCGGTTCGCGGCAGGTACCGGCGTCGTAATGACACTTCTCCGGACTCATGATGCAGACGTCGCATTGCGCCAGTTTCTGCATGCAGGGGTAACAATAACCCTGGCTGAAGCTGGTCTTGGTCTTGCGCCCGCAGTGCGTGCAATGGATGGCACCGAGGTATTCCAGGCGCAGATGCTTGCCCACCAGCGGGTTGACCGGCACCTCTTCGTCGCCAAGACGGAAGGCGTACTGCACCGGCGCATCCAGATGCGCCCTCATCTTGCTCAGCGAGCCACGTCCCAACTCGCTCATCAGTGCAGGGTATCCGAGGATTTGAACAACAGGTTGGGTACCGGCTCGGATTTGCTGCTGCACTCCTGCGGGCCCATGTAACCGGTGCGCTCTTCTTCCGGCAGGTTCTGCATTTCCCAGGCGATCATCGCCTGCAGGCTGAGTTCTTTCTGTTCCTGAGTCAGCTTGCGGCCATCCGGCCACTTGCCGATTTCCACGGCCAGCTTGAGGCTTTCGTAGATTTCCGGGGTGATGTTTTCAATCGCATCGAGAAAGGACAACATACAGGTCTCCAAATAAATCACTGGGCGGGTGAAACCCGCCGAAACGCTGAAGTGGCGGGTTTCACCCGCCCTACAGGCCAAGATAGTCAGTTCAAGCACCTCGTCTGGCCAGCATACCGCCAAGCAGCCCGGTCAGGCAGCCGGTGAGCAAGCCGCCGACATGCGCGGCATTGGCGATGGCGCCGAACTGCAATAACTCGAAGATGCCGGTCATGCAGATCAGCAGCCAGGCCAGCATCATCACCAGCACGCCAGGCGGCAGCCGATAGGCAGCGTTCGGTTCCAGCCGCTGGTAGATCCAGCAATGCCCAAGCAGGCCGTAAAGCACGCCGGACAAGCCACCGAACAACGACGGCCCGGCCCACCAGTATTGGGCGAAGTTCGATGCCAGGCCGAACAGCAGGGTCAGCCCCAGCAGGCCGATGGCGCCCTGGCGAAACTCGATGCGCCGCCCCAGCTCCCAGTACCACAGGCTGTTCATCGCCAGATGCAGCCAGCCGAAGTGGATCAGCATCGGCGTGATCAGACGCCACCATTGACCGCTGCCCAAGGTGGCATCCAGATAGGTCAGGTAGATGTGCTCACCGTCGAGACGAAAATCGACGAAACTCAGCCAGCGAATGGTGGAAAAGTTCTCGCCCGCTAGGGTCACCGCGAAGACGATGAAGGTGGTGAGCAACACCAGCGCCGTGACCGGGCTGCGCCGTAGCTGAGTAGTGAAACTCTCGCGTACAGGGGCGACGTTTGGTGGCAGTTCTCCACTGGCGTCGCCCTGCGGGTGACGCGCGTACAGTTCACGCACCTGCTCCGCAAGCTCCTGCCCCGGCACCCACAGCACCTGCTCGCCGCCCTCTTCCGCCACCCGGTGCGGCACGTTCAAGCGCTGCAGCAGAGCGACGAAACCACTCAAATCGCTATCCAGCGGCACGCGCAACACAACCACTGCCGTCATCGCGGCGCCTCCAGCGGGTCGACATCGACCCAGACGAATTTACCCGCATCCAGACGTGCTTCCTGATCCAGACGATATGCCACCAGGCGGCCACCGACCACCGCGCTGTAATCCAGGCAGGCCAGGTTGGGCCTGATCGGCGCCGGTTTGCCACGCCGCCAGTAATGACCGACGAACAGCAGCGGTTCGTGCGCGCCATACCTGAGCAGCTCATCCTTCTGCAGTTCGGTTAGCGGCGTCTGCGCAGCCATCTCTGGCAATGCATCGGGCTGGAAGACGATATCGCCGTAGGTCTGCGGATCCTCTTCCCAGAATTTGGTGCGAAAGTACGAGCGAGTGAAGCCGTCACCGCTGGTGAGCGTCAAACCATGAGGCAACCGCATGTCGGTCCCGCGCAACAGGCGATCGAGCGACATGTTGGCGAAGCTGCCGGGCACGGCAGAGGCCTGCAGGAAGTGTTCGTCGATGCAGCCATCGGGAAATTGCGCCTTGAGCGGAGTGATCAGCTCGTCATCCCAGCAGGCGTGAACGACGCGAAAGCGTCCGGCATCGATGAACAGAGGCATCTCGTAGAACCAGCGCAGGAATTCACGCCACTCCTGCGAATGATCCTCGAACTGCGCCAATGTCTCGCGCATCAGGCGCTGGTGCCGTGGGTTGTGCTCGCGCACGTACTGACGGCCACTGCCCGGCGGGGCAGGCGTGCTCCAACCCAACGCATTGAACTCGTGGTTGCCCATGATGCACAGCGCCTGGCCGGCGCGAACCATGTCGTGCACCAGATGCAGGGTTTCGCGGATGCCCGGGCCACGGTCGACCAAGTCACCCAGGAAGATCACCATGCGCGTCGGATGGCGCCACACGCCACCCTGGCGGCTGTAACCCAGCCGCTCGAGGAGACGTTCGAGGGTTTGTGCACAACCGTGGATATCACCGATCAGGTCATAGCCACGATGGGGGTCGAGGGACATTCAGTCCTGCCCTCCCAGGCGGCTGCCCCATCCGAGCTTGGTGCGGCAGACCTCATAGTAGTTGTGATCCAGCGGATGGATCAGGCGCAACTTCTGCGCCTTCTTGGCCACATGCAAGGTATCGCCCGGTGCACAGGTGAAGTGGTTCTGGCCGTCACAGGAGACTTGCGGATAAATGGTCATGTCCGAGGACACCACCACCTTCAGCTCACTGTTGCCGTCGACCACGATGGGGCGGCTGGACAGCGTATGCGGGTACATCGGCACCACCACGATGGCATCGAGCTTGGGATGCATGATCGGCCCGCCAGCGGACAGCGCATAGGCGGTCGAGCCCGTGGGCGTGGCGACGATCAGGCCGTCGGCCTTCTGGCTGCAGACGAACTGGCCGTCGATATACAGCTCGAACTCGATCATTCGCGTCGACTTGCCGGGGTGCAGTACCACGTCGTTGAGCGCGTCGCCCTGGCCGATGGCTTCGCCCTGGCGGCGCACCTCGGCTTCGAGCAAAAAGCGATTCTCGGTCAGGTACTGGCCTTCGAGCACCTGCGCCACCTTGAGCTCCAGCTCGTCAGGGCGAATATCGGTGAGAAAGCCCAGGCTGCCACGGTTGATTCCCAGCACCGGCACCTTGTGCCGCGCCAGGGCGCGGGCGGCACCGAGCATGCTGCCGTCGCCACCGACGACGATCACCAGGTCGCAGACCTCGCCAAGCATCTTGCGCGAGGAGGTTTGCAGGCCGTGCCCCGGCAGCACGTCGGCGATGGTGTCCTCGAGGATCACATGCAGGTGGCGGTCTATCAGAAAGCGCTTGAGTCGCCGCACGGTTTCCAGCACCCGCGTACTACCCAGGCGCCCGATGATGCCGACATTGCGAAATTGCTCCATGGGACTCCCGCCAGACAGATAAGAAACGAAGAGGGATTATCGGCCAAAGGCCAGGGCGGCAGCAAACCAGCACTGTTACTGGGCTATGCTCGGGTCATGACTGCTCCCGACTCGCTGCACGATCTGCTGCTGGGCTTGCGTACCCCGGCCGTGCGTGACCTGGCCTGGGCGCTGTTCTCCCCCCCTATGCTGGGTGAGACCACGAAAGTCCAGCGCCATCCGCTGCAGGCCAGTTGCTGGACGCGGCAACCGCAGCGGCTGGCTGACTGGCTCGTTCAGCAGGACAACGACGCCGGCGGCCTGCACGCCTGGCTGGCCGCAAAACCGGTACGCCGCCTCGGCCTCTACTATGAACGCCTGTGGCAGTTCGCCCTGCATGCTGCGCCAGATGTCGAGGTAATCGCCGCCAACCTGCCGATCCGCCAGAACGGCCAGACCCTGGGCGAACTGGATCTGCTGCTGCGTGACGACGAAGGTGAACACCATCTTGAATTGGCGGTGAAGTTCTATCTCGGCACGGACGGCAGCAATGCCGCTGACTGGCTCGGCCCGGGCAGTCATGATCGGCTCGATCTGAAGCTGAGTCATCTCGCACAGCATCAACTACCCCTAGCTTCGCGCCGCGAGGCACGGGGAGCGCTGAACGACCTGCAACTGGGCGAAACCCGATCCGCCTTCTGGCTCGGCGGCTACCTGTTCTATCCCTGGCCCGACGACTCCTCCCCGCCTCGCGGCGCCACGCCCGAACACTGCCGGGGGCGCTGGCTGCATCAGCGCGACTGGAATGACTTCGCCGCGACGAAGCCAGGCGCGCACTGGCAGCCGCTACCGAGATTGGCCTGGCTGGCGCCGGCGCTGGTGAATGCCGATGAGGTCTGGTCCGATGAAATGCTGAAACAGTGGTTGAGCACGTTGCGCCCGGATGCTCAGGCGCAACTGCTGGTGCGACTGGAGGAGGATCATGCCGGAGATTGGCGAGAGGTCGAGCGGATCTTTCTGGTCAACGATCAGTGGCCGAGACAGTCGTAGCCCGGACTTCATCCGGGCTGGGCTTGCCCCAAAGCCTGCGCCGATCAACGGCTGCGTTCGGTACGCCCGCCGGAACGTGCCAGATACCCTGCACCGCTTTCACAGAGCAGCGCATCGCGTTGCACCGCCGGCAGGGCATCCAGACCACCGCGCAAGGCGTAAACGCTGTACCCCAGTTGCGAGAGCAGAAACACCGCGCCGCTACTGCGCTTGCCGCTGTCGCAGTAGCACAGGTAGGTGCGTGACCGGTCCAGCAGGCGTGCCTTCAGACGCAACAGCTGCAGCGGCATATGGAGCGCTTGCGGTGCATGCGCCTTCTCATACTCTTCCAGCAGCCGCACATCCAGCCATTGCGCGCCCTGCGTCAGCAGCCTGGCGCCCTCACCCAGCGATACCTCAGCTACCACCGGTGCCTTGAGCAGGGCAAAGAAATCCTGACGATCCAGACGCAGCACACTGCCGGCCTCGACCATGGTCACCGTGGCATTTCGCGGCCGATCGGCAAGCAGTGCCTCCTCGCCGAAGCAGGCGCCAACCTCCAGCTCCGCCAGTACCTGGTGCTCGCTACCAGCGCCCCGGATCACCTCGGCGCGGCCGCTTTCCAGGAAATAGCAGCAATCGCCAGTGGCACCCTCTTCGATGATCTGGCTGCCAGCCGCCAGTTCGACTTTCTGCAGGCGAGCGAGCATGTTCTGCATGTTGGCCGGCGGCACCTTGGCAAACAGGGGGTTTTCCAACAGCCGCTCAAGCCACTCGACATCGGTGCCACTCTGCTGCAGCGCCAGCAACAGGTCCTGATGTGCAAGACGCCAGGTCAGCAGACGATCGAGCGTGGCACTGTCGATCATCAACACGCTGACATCACTCAAGGCACGGGCGTCATGCAATCTGGGCAGGCCGGGTGACAGGGGATGGCAACTGATCTCGCTGCCGGCCTGCACCGTCTGCGTCCTGTCCTCGGCATCCTGCAGCTGCAACTCGCCGGCCAGCAGATAACAGGTCAGACGCGCCTGATCGCCCTGGCGAAACAGCAGTTGCCCGGCCAGCAGGGGCTGCGGCACCAACTGGCTACGCAACTCGCGCCACTGCTGCTCGGAGAGCGCGTTGAGCGGCGTCAGGCTGCGCAGTTGTTCGGGGGTAAGGGGTTCGCTCATGAGGATTTCCAGGCTCCGCTGGTCAGACCTGAGTGTAGTCGGCGCTGGCGCCCATCAACACCCGCCGCCCTTGCAAGCCGCCAGTATGAATGAATATCAGCCTACTGCCGCGCGCAAGTTGACCACTCTTGCAGAAATCGCGCAGTGCCATGAGCGCCTTGCCGGTATACACAGGATCCAGCGGTACACCGCTGGCCTGCTCGGTTTCCAGAATGAACTTGCGCAGTGGCTCGTCGAGGCGCGCAAAACCGCCGCGCGCGGCGTCGATCAGTTGGTAGCGACGCTCCGGCGCCCCGGCCTCGTTCAGCAATCTGGCGACCTGAGTGGCGACACCATGGTCGCCCGGTACCGCCTGTGCGCCGAATATGCTGCGCCGCACCTCACCGAGCAACAAACCGGCCAGGGTGGTGCCGGTCCCCGTAGCCAGCCACCAGGCATCGAAATCAGACCAGCCGATATCCGCCAGCTGCGCTTCGGCCATCGTCACCAGGCAGCTGCAACCTCTGGCGCCTTGAAGACCCAGACCACCCTCGTCGACCGCCTGAAATCCCGCATAGCGAGCGAGCCAGGGCGCCCAGAAATCTGGCTGATGGCGCGCACGGTAACCGCCATAACCCAGCCAGTGCAGCGCCATGCCCATGCGCTGCAGATCATCGACGGTCGGGGTCTGCTGCGGTTCACCACGCAACAGACCAACCGTGGCGAAGCCGAAACGCCGGCCAGCCGCTGCCAGCGCATGCAGATGATTGGAGTGTGCACCACCCAGGCTGATCACCCCCTGCGCGCCGGCCGCAGCGGCCTGTTCAAGATAGGGCGCGAGCTTGAACCACTTGTTGCCAGACACCTGTGGATCGACAAGATCCAGGCGCAGACAGGCGAGCTCGATGCCAGCGGCCTCGAGCCAGCCCAGTTGCAGAGGTTGTAGTGGCGCCTGAGGGCGCCAAGGGGGAATGCGTATGGGCAAGATCAGCCGACAGTACGCAGACGGCTACTGGCCTTGTGCCGCGCGCAGCAGTTCGAATCACCCAGATTGAAACGGCTGGGCGTATCGACACGGTCGATGGGAATGGCGCAGCGCTCGCCACTGGACAAGGATGCGTCGCAGCTGGGCTGCTGATAATGCGCCAACCAGTGACGATACTGCTCTTCGGAAACGAAGCATTTGCCCGCGGCGTAAGCCATGGGGTTGTCCTGATAGCGGGCGACATCCTGCAGAGGAATGGTCAAGTGCCCGGCGCCGGGGTGGTACACCACGAACACCACGCCAAGCTTGGCCAGACGATCCAGCACCTGGTCAGCGCCCTGACTGGCGAATGCATCGCGCTCTCGCTTGAGGCGTTCGATTTCCGCTTGCAACTGGGCATCCAGCTCGTTGCGATAGGCCAGTTCGACGTCGCGTATGGCGATCTGCTCCTTATACTCCGCCACAGCCGCAACGACCTTGGCGCGCATTTCTCCCTCGAACTGCGCGCGCAGGATATCGCCCTCGGTACGACCGTGACGCTCGAGCGCACGCAGTTGTTGAGTCATGTCCTCACGGCTGCTCTGGAAGCTTTCGGCCTGGGCGGCCAGTTGCGCCTTGAGGTTGGCGTTGAGTTCCTCCTGCTGGCGCAGCGCCTGATGCAACCCATGGATCTGCGCCTGCAGATGCTTGCTCTGCTCCTCGCTGGCCAGTTTGAACTTGGCCAGTTCGTCTTCATGCTGCTGGGCCAGGCTGGTGATACGCAGGCGCTGCTGCTGAATCAGCTGCGCGGTCTTGGCACGATGTTCATGATCCATCTTCTGCGCCAGTTGCTCGGCCACTTCCTTGGCCGGATCGGGCGCATACCATTTGTCTTCGGAAGCTACCTGCAAACGCTCCGCAACCACCGACTGGGCACTGTCGTCTTCGATCAAGAGCCCGAGTTGATTGCGTTTGACTGCATCGCGCAGCAATACCAGATCATTCTGAGCGGGTGCCAGGCTGGGGTCCCACAGATGCATCTGGTGCCAGGAAACCGGACACTGGCTGCGACAGGCCAGGCGAATCGGCCCGGCGCCCAGGTCCGGGCCACGGCCGGCACGTTCGGCCAGGTGTTGCAGGGGAATGTTCCAACCCTTGTCGGGGCGACCGTCCTCGTCGAAATCCAGAAAAAAGAATACCGCCGCCCTGACCAGCAGGCGCGGGTTGATCACCACGAATACCGCGCGCATCTGTTCGTCGGCGAACTCGGGCATGTTCACTACACCATCGAGCAATGCTTCGAACTCAGGGAACATCATCTGTTTGCAGATACCGCGTTCACTGAAGAACATCACGGCTTCCACCATCTGCGGCTTGTTCTGCATGCTCATTGAGGACCCTCTGGACCAACCGGGAATACGCGCGCGCATAGTCGCGTGCCAGAGCAGCGCATACTCTGGCACTGATATCGTCCTTGATATCTGAGGCAAGTCTAGGGGAAAACCCGACCACAGCAATGTGACTGGGTTGGCACTCACTCTGCGATCCAGGCCGAATAGACCACCGCTTAGCGCAAAAATGTGACAAGGCCGAAAAGTACGAAAGCGGCCAGCGACCCGATCCGGCGGGATGAGCCCTCGCCTGCCAAGCACGGCAAGACCGGCGGATTCTTGCTTTTTACCCCCCCACCACATAAGCGGATTTTCGCCTACTGCAGTCAGCATGAGTGGATCCGCCCGCTCTAGACCGGTGGTCCGACAACCTGGCACGTCACCTGCTCTGAGACATGCAAGCCCGCGCGCCTGTCGCGTGGTCGGACTGATAAAAAAGACAAGAGGTCAGCCATGTTCCGTCACTACTTCACTGCCAACCCTCATCCCTCAATCCGCTTCGCGGGTGCCTCTCCCGGCACCAGAAAACTGCCTGCGCACCACTGACGCAGCCTTAGCCAAAAAATAACAATAACGGAGAATCCCCATGCACTTAGCCAAGCGCCTTGGCCTGCTTGCCGCTGCCGCGATTTTGGCCAATAGCCCCAACGCTCACGCCGATCCGACCTCGATCAACATCCTCACCGGCGGCACCAGCGGCGTTTACTACCCACTGGGCATGAGCCTGTCCGACCTTTACAGCGAGCGCATCGCAGACTCGACCACCAGTGTGCGGGCCACCAAGGCATCGGTGGAGAACCTCAACCTGCTGCAGATCGCCCGCGGCCAACTGGCCTTCGCCCTGGGCGACTCCGTTGCCGATGCCTGGAAAGGCGATGAAGAAGCCGGCTTCAGGGCCCCGCGTGACCGCCTGCGCGCCATCGCCGGGATCTACCCGAACTACATCCAGATCGTCGCCAGCAAGGCATCGGGGATCACCAGCCTGGAGGATCTGCGCGGCAAACGTATTTCCGTCGGGGCGCCGCGCTCGGGCACCGAGCTCAACGCCAGGGCCATCTTCAAGGCTGCGGGTCTCAGCTACGCGGATATGGGCCACGTCGAATTCAAGCCCTACGCCGAATCGGTCGAGCTGATCGAGAAAGACCAACTGGACGCCACCCTGCAGTCGGCCGGCCTGGGCATGGCGGCGATTCGCGACCTGGCCGAACGCGTGCCAATCACCTTCGTCGCCATTCCAGAGCAAGTGGTGTCACGTATCGGCAGCAGCGCTTATCAGTCAGGCACCATTCCTGCTGGCACTTACAAGGGCCAGGCCAACGACGTGACGACGGCGACCATCACCAACGTTCTGGTCAGCCAGACCAGCGTTTCCGACGCCGTGGCCTATCAGATGACCCAGTTGCTCTTCGAGAACCTCGACAGACTGGCCGAAGCGCATCCAGCCGCCAGGGACATCAGACTGGAACGGGCGACCAGTGGTCTGCCGATTCCGCTGCATCCTGGCGCGGAGCGCTTCTATCGTGAGGTGGGCGTTCTCAAGTAGAGCGCCCCTCAGCCCTTGGCGGCTGCGAGAAAGGGCGCCAGGCGCTGCGCCATTTCCGCGCCGAGCGCCTGCAGCCCGCTCATCGGGCGCACCATCACCTCGAACTCGACGATTCGTCCCGAGTCGTCGAAGCGAATCATGTCGATGCCCTTCAATTCGCGCCCGCCTACCTTCGCGGAAAACTCCAGCACCACGCTGAGGCCATCGGCAGTAGCCAGTTCGCGGTGATAGGCGAAATCCTCGAACACCTTGAGCACGGTATTGAGGATCAGATTGACCACCTGCGCGCCCGGATACGGCGTGTGCGCCATGGGCGAACGGAACACCGCCTGAGGGTGCAGCAACTCGGGCAAGGCGCTCAGGTCCTTGGCGGCGACGAACTGATGCCAGCGTTCGAGGCTGGCTGCAGCGGCAGGTTGTAGCTGGACATCGAGAGCCATCGGCTTCTCCTTGTTGTTGTCAGGCCAGAAATAAAAAGCCCCGCACTAAGCGGGGCGTTGCATCGATCAGAGTTCGGCCGCCAGGCGCGAACCCTGGTTGATCGCCCGCTTGGCATCGAGCTCGGCGGCGACATCCGCACCGCCGACCAGATGCACACGCTGGCCGGCGCTTTCCAGACCTTCCTGCAGCTCGCGCAGCGGGTCCTGACCTGCGCAGACGATCACGGTATCGACCGGCAGCACCTGCTCTTCACCACCGGCGATGCGGATATGCAGGCCGGCATCGTCGATCTGCACGTACTCGACGCTGTTGAGCATCTGCACGTTCTTGTTCTTCAGACCGGTGCGGTGAATCCAGCCAGTGGTCTTGCCCAGGCCATCGCCGACCTTGGATTTCTTGCGCTGCAACAGGAACACTTCACGCGCTGCCGGGTGCGGATGCGCCTCGACGCCCGCCACACCACCACGCGCCTCAAGCGCGGTATCGATGCCCCACTCCTTCCAGAACTCATCACGGTCGAGGCTGGTGGCCTTGCCCTGGTGCGTGATGAACTCGGACACGTCGAAACCGATACCGCCGGCCCCGATCACTGCGACCTTCTGTCCGACCGGCTTGCGCTCGAGAATCGCATCCAGGTAGCTGATCACCTTGGCATGCTCGATACCCGGAATATCTGGCGTACGCGGGGCAATGCCGGTGGCCAGGATGATTTCGTCGAAGCCGCTCTTGAGTAGATCGCCCACCGACACACGGGTGTTCAGGCGCACGTCGACGCCCGTGGTTTCCAGCTTGCGCTTGAAGTAGCGCAGGGTCTCGAAGAACTCTTCCTTGCCCGGCACGCGCTTGGCCACGTTGAACTGGCCACCGATCTCGCCGGCGGCGTCGAACAGGGTCACGTTGTGGCCGCGCTCGGCGGCGACGGTGGAGGCTGCCAGGCCGGCCGGACCGGCGCCGACCACAGCGATTTTCTTCACCGTGGTGGTGGGGATGTAGTTCAGCTCGGTCTCGTGACAGGCGCGCGGGTTGACCAGGCAACTGGTCAGCTTGCCGCCGAAGGTGTGATCCAGGCAGGCCTGGTTGCAGCCGATGCAGGTGTTGATCTCGTCCGCGCGGCCTTCTGCCGCCTTGTTGACGAAGTCCGGGTCGGCGAGGAATGGGCGCGCCATCGACACCATGTCGGCATCGCCCTCGGCCAGTACCTGCTCGGCGACTTCCGGGGTATTGATGCGGTTGGTGGTGATCAGCGGGATCGACACCTCGCCCTTGAGCTTGGCGGTGACCTTGGTGAAGGCCGCGCGCGGCACCTTGGTGGCGATGGTCGGGATGCGCGCCTCGTGCCAGCCGATACCGGTATTGATCAGGGTGGCGCCCGCCTTTTCGATGGCCTTGGCCAGCAGCACGATCTCGTCCCAGGTGCTGCCACCTTCCACCAGATCGAGCATCGACAGGCGGTAGATGATGATGAAGTTCGGCCCGACCGCCTCGCGCACGCGACGCACGATCTCCACCGGCAGGCGCATGCGGTTCTCGTAGCTGCCGCCCCAGCGGTCGGTACGCTGGTTGGTGTGGGCGACCAGGAACTGATTGATGAAATAGCCTTCCGAACCCATGATCTCGACGCCGTCATAACCAGCCTGCTGGGCAAGCGCGGCGCAGTTGACGAAGTCCTGGATCTGCTTCTCGATGCCCTCCTCGTCCAACTCACGCGGTTTGAACGGGTTGATCGGCGCCTGAATGGCGCTCGGTGCAACGGACTTGGGGCTGTAGGCATAACGCCCGGCGTGCAGGATCTGCATGCAAATCTTGCCGCCGGCCTCGTGCACGGCCTGGGTGACGACCTTGTGCTTCTCGGCCTCTTCCACCGTGCTCAGCTTGGCCGCGCCGGAATACACGCCGCCCTCTTCGTTCGGGCCGATACCGCCGGTGACCATCAGACCGACGCCACCACGGGCGCGCTCGGCGAAATAAGCCGCCATGCGCTCGAAGCCACCCGGCTTCTCTTCCAGGCCAGTGTGCATGGAGCCCATCAGCGTGCGGTTGCTAAGCGTGGTGAAGCCGAGGTCGAGCGGGGCCAGCAGGTGCGGGTAACGAGCAGTCATGGAATTCTCCACATCGCGGTGCAGTTCACGGATTGCCGCGGTCTCATGGTCACGCGGTCGGTTATGGAGCCAGACGATAAAGAGGCTTCCAGCCATGCTCAATGATCAAAACTAACAAGATAATGACCAAAACTAGCAACAGATATTGGCAACGCGGCTCGACCGACCTAACCTGCACCGCAATCAAGCCGAAAAAACCAATGCGCCTACTGATCACCCTCCTACTCGCGCTCGCACTGCTGACCGGTCTCGGCAGCTACGCCCACTGGATCGAGCAGCGCCCCAGCAGCCATTACCTGTCCGACCTGCGCAGCCAGGTCGCGCTGGATATCGGCGAGCCCGGCACACGCGGCAACCTGCTGGGCATCCAGCCAGAACTGTTCGCCGCCGACTACCAGAGCCTCGCGCGCCTGCGCCTGAAGCTGGCTGCCTACCTGGACCACGCCCGTGACCTGGGCATGCTCAACGAACGCACCGTCGTCGTGCTGCCCGAACATATCGGCACCTGGCTACTCGCCGTCGGCGAGAAGCAAGAGCTCTACCGCGCCGCCGAGCGCCGCCAGGCCATGCGCTGGCTGGCGGCGAGCAATCCGCTGGACTTTCTCGGCGCACTGTTCAGTGCCGAGGGCGACGCACGCCTGGACGACGCCATGCTGCGCACCAAGGCCAAGGCCATGGCGCGCGACTATCAGCAGCTGTTTGGCGATCTGGCCCGCGATTACCAGATCACCCTTGTTGCAGGCTCCATCGTCCTGCCCGAGCCTCGCATAGAACGGGGCCACCTCGAAGTCGGTCGGGGGCCGCTTTACAATGTCAGCCTGGTATTCGATCGGGCCGGCAGCCCGCAGGGCCAGCCACAACGCCACGCCTTCAGTGCCGGCGCACTCGCCACCGAAGCACCGGAAGCACTGCAGGTACTGGAAACCCCAGCAGGCCGGCTTGGCGTACTGCTAGACGGCACTCTCGACCAGTTCCAGGCAAAGGCAATCGATGGCAAGGCGGTAGAGCTGCTGGCCATGCCCAGCGACCTGGATGGCCTGAAGGACGACGCCGACTTCACCGAACAACTGCAGGCCCACGGCATTCGCGCGGCAGTGAAAGTCCACCTGCGCGGCCGATTGTGGGAGCGTAGCGGTCAGCCCCAGGCAATGGTGTTCGATGCAGGACGCAGCGAACGAGCCGCTAGCGAGCGCGGCGCGCAATTGATCAATCTATGGCTATAAAAGCATCGCGTGTTCGCCTCGGCGATCTCTCCGTCGGCTTCACTCAAGCGCTGGCCGACGCACTGCGCGAACAGGGACAGCGCCCCGAACCCCTGTTCGAGCAGTTCGGTCTGGATGCCGCACGCCTGAGCGAGCCGCGCGCACGCCTGTCGATTCCACGCTTCATGCGCCTTGGTCATAGCGCCATTGCCCTGTGCAGCAATCCCGCGCTGGGGCTGGAAATGGGGCGGCACAGCCGCCTCAGCCAGGTTGGTCTGGCCGGCATCTGCGCCGCGCAGGCGCCCGATCTACGCGAAGCGGCACGCACCCTGACCCGCTTCGAGCCGCTGTACGCCGCCAACTATCGCGGCCGCTCGGGCTTACGCGAAGATGCCCGCGGCGCCTGGCTGCATTTCTATTCCATCAGCCCGTACAACGCCTACAACCGTTTCGTGGTGGATTCGGTGCTGGCCGGTTGGCAGACCAACCTGAGCCAGGTGGTCGACCGCTCCATCACCCCGGAGAAAGTCGAGATCGAATTTCCCGCACCGGACTATGGCGAACGCTACGAAGCGCTGTTCGACTGCCCCGTGGAGTTCGCCTCCAGCGCCAATCGCCTGCGCCTGAGCAACGACATCCTGGCCTTGCGCAACCCACAGCATTGCCCAGGCACCTGGCAGCACCTGCTGGAGCTGTGCGAACGCGAACTGGAGCAGCTGACCCGCACGCGCAGCCTGCGCGAAAGGGTCATACAACTGCTCGGCCCGCTGCTGCACGGCCACGAGCCGGATCTGCAGGAAGTGGCGCGCAGCCTGCAGCTGCCGAGCTGGACACTGCGGCGCAAGCTGGCCGAGGAAGGCACGCAGTTTCGCACCATCCTCAATGACACCCGCCGCGACCTGGCCATGGCCTATATCCGCGATACCGAACTGGCCTTCGGCGAGATTGCCTACCTGCTCGGCTTCGCCTCGGCCGAAGCCTTCCAGCGTGCCTTCAAGCGCTGGCTCGGGCAAACACCTGGCGACTACCGCCGCGCACAACGCAGAGCGAACTGATTGCACGGCAACCTTGATCGCCAAGCGATCGCAACTTAGAATCCTTTTCATCCGCGTTTGCGGTCGCTTCTTACTCCTTTCATTCCGCGCCGGCCTTGCCGTGCACGCCAACGACCCCGCGAACATGTCCAAGAAATCCCGCTCCAGACTCTGGTTTCTCGTCCACAGCTGGCTGGCCCTACCGGTCTGGTTCTTCCTGCTGATCATCTGTGTCACCGGCACCCTGGCCACGGTCAGCCAGGAGATCGTCTGGCTGGCTAACCCGGACGTGCGCGCCAGCAAGCCGTCCGATGATGCACAGCGCCTCAGCTTCGGCCAGGTACTGGAAGCGATCAATCGTGCCGAGCCGGAGCTGATCGTGCAGTCCATCGGCCGCCCGGACGAAGATCACTTCGCCCTCACCGCGCGCGTCAGTTATCCCGACGGCAGCTCGCCGTTGCTCTACGTCAACCCCTATAGCGGCGCGATCCAGGGCGTCAGCCCGGAGTTTGACTTCCGCCAGTTCACCCGGGCCCTGCATGGCTGGTGGCTGGTGCCATTCACCAACGGCTACAGCTGGGGCTGGTACCTGGTGTCGCTGATGGGGCTGCCGATGCTGCTGTCGTTGATCACCGGCCTGGTGGTCTACAAGAAGTTCTGGAAAGGCTTCTTCAGCCCACGCCTGCGCGTGGGCCAGGGCGCACGCATCTTCTGGGGCGACTTCCATCGCCTTTCCGGCATCTGGTCGATATGGTTCATCGCGGTCATTTCCATCACTGGCATCTGGTTCCTGATCCAGGCAATTCTCGGCGATACCCACGTGTCGATCTCCACCGAAGGCGTACCTCCAGTAGTGGCGCGCGAGGAAGTGCCGCTGGCGCCGAGCGCCGCCGAAGTGCCGCGTATCAGCCTGGACGCCGCCGTGCTCAGGGCCACCGACGTCATCCCGGGCCTGGAGCCAAGTTTCGTCAGCCTGCCGGGCTATGCCTATGGCCATTATTCAGTCTGGGGCCGCGGCTGGTATCCGCTGATGTTCCAGTCTGCCTCGATCAACCCCTACAACGGCGATATCGACTCCACCCGCCTGCTCAGCGACCGCTCAGGTCTGGAGTTCGTCACCGAGTCCATGCGGCCGCTGCACACCGGCGACTTCGGCGGCCTGTGGGTCAAGCTGCTGTGGTTCGTCTTCGGCCTGCTGCTTAGCATGATGGTGCTCAGCGGCCTGCTGATCTGGACCAAGCGCACTGCCCTGGCCACGGTCGCTGCGGTCAAGCGGCCGGCACGCGCCGCCAAGCCGGCCCCGATCCTCGCCACCCGTGAAATCTCGGAGAGCCGCCCATGAGCAAGGCCGCAATCGCCCCCGCCCCATCCGCTCTGGGCCGTTTCTGGTACAGGTGGCGCTTCCACCTGAACGTGCTGCTGGTGCTGATCCCCCTGGGTTTCATGCCCAAGTACTTTCAGGATGTCGCGCTGTTTCGTGGCGCCAGCGGCCTCGGCGAGCGTGAGTTCGGCGAAGTCCAGGTCGGCCCCTGGAGCCTGCGCCTGGCCGAGTTCCGCAATCAGCCGCCGCAACTGGAAGGTCCGGCCGGCTATATGAAGAGTTTCAACGCCGCGCTGTGCCAGGCGTGCATCAGCGAGGTCAAGGTGGTCTACCTGCGCATCGGCAAGCCACGCAGCCTGCGCGCTGCCGGCGGGCTGTTCTTCGGCAGCCCCTATCGCATGGGCACGAGCATTCCCATACCGCCACGCACCAAGCCAGACGCCGAGTTGTGGATCACCGCCGAGGGCTGGGACGGCACAGTACATCAGGCATCCATCCCGCTGGCCGAGGCTTCGCCCGCCACCCTCGCCTGGCTGAAACAACAAGGAGACAAACCATGATCCATAGCGCCCGCATCGGTCTGCTGATGCTCTGTACCGGCCTGTCCCCTCTGGCTCTCGCGCACAACCCGATCTGCGAATGCGAGGAGCACGGCACCGGCGATATCGTCTGCACCGGCGGCTTCTCCGACGGCAGTGGCGCCCCCGGCGTGACCCTCGACGTGATCAGCTACGAAGAAGAGGTGCTGGTGCCCGGCAAACTCGGCGAGGACTCAAGGCTCAGCTTCAAGCGTCCGGATGGCGAGTTCTACGTACTGTTCGACGCCGGCCCCGGACACGTCGTGGAAATCGACCACACGGAAATCGCCAGCCAATGACCACCCAAGTGGTACGCCCGGCCGGCGCCGGGCATGAAAGCCTGTGGGTGGCCGTCCTCAGTCTGTCGATCATCCTGCTGGCCGCAACAGTCATCAGCCTGCGCAGCGAGAGTCACGAGGAAGAAAGCGTCGCCGCGCACCAGATCGATGCCCGCCGCGACCTCAACGCTGCCGAGCAAGGTATCCATACCGAATTGGTCGTGGCCCTCGACGAGATCCTGATGCTGCGGGACGAACTGCAGACCTTGCCCGAGCCGCAGCAACTGGCCGAAGAAGGCATTCCGCCCTTCACCAATGACTCCAGCACCGCCACCCGTGGCCACCACGTCTGGCAGCTGCTGCATATCGGCGATGACTACGCCTACCAGGGTCTGAGCGGCGACAGCGCCGTCGCCGGCTCCTTCCTTTTGCTGGCAAGCCCAGCGGATGCCGACATCTGGCTCAACCGCTCCAGCGATGTCGTTGCCCCACAGAACCTGCATGCCGATGCCCTGATCGCCGCCGGCTGGCGCCAGGTCGCCAGCCAATACGACGCTGGCGTCACCCGCCAGCATCGCCACTGAATATCGGGACCCCCTCCATGCCCTCTCGCTTCGTCTCCCGCCGCCTGCTGGCCAGCCTGCTGCTGAGCCTGGGTGCCGCCCTCGCCCCCGTGCTCGCCAGTGCCGACAACCACCGCCTGCGTATCGGCATTACCTTGCACCCCTACTACAGCTACGTCAGCAATATCGTCGGCGACCGCGCCGACGTGGTGCCGCTGATCCCGGCCGGTTTCAACCCGCACGCCTACGAGCCGCGCGCCGAGGACATCAAGCGCATCGGCGACCTTGACGTGGTGGTGCTCAACGGCGTCGGCCATGACGACTTCGCCGACCGCATGATCGCCGTCAGCGAGAAGCCGGACGTCCCTGTGATCGAGGCCAACGCCCGCGTGCCCCTGCTCGCCGCCACCGGCCAGGCCGCGCGCGGCGCCGGCAAGGTGGTCAACCCGCACACCTTCCTCTCCATCACCGCCTCCATCGCGCAGATCAACAACATCGCTCGCGAACTCGGCAAGCTCGACCCGGACAACGCCAAGTTCTACAGCCAGAACGCCCGTGCCTATGGCAAGCGCCTGCGCGGCCTGCGCGCCGAAGCGCTGGGCAAGCTGACCGACGCCAAGGGCAGCGAGCTGCGCGTAGCCACCATCCATGCCGCCTACGACTACCTGCTGCGCGAGTTCGGCCTGGAAGTCACCGCAGTGGTCGAACCAGCCCACGGCATCGAGCCGAGCCCCAGCCAATTGAAGAAGACCATCGACCAGCTCAAGGAACTGGACGTGCAGGTGATCTTTTCCGAGATGGATTTCCCCTCCAGCTACGTCGACACCATCCATCGTGAGTCCGGGGTGAAGATCTACCCGCTGACGCATATTTCCTATGGCGAGTACACCGCCGGAAAATACGAAGAGGAAATGGCCCGCAATCTCGACACCGTGGTACGCGCCATTCAGGACGAAGGCGTATGACCGCCCTCGAAACAGCGCCGCCGCGCCTGCAGGGCCCCGGCATCGAATTCACGGGCGTCGATCTCAACCTCGGCCGCACGCGGATTCTCGACAAGGTCAGCTTTCAGGTGCGCGCCGGCAGCGTGCACGCCCTGGTCGGCCCCAACGGCGGTGGCAAGAGCTCGCTGATCAAGACCCTGCTCGGGCAGATGCCGCACCAGGGCGAGCTACGCCTGAACTGGCCAGCCAGCCCCGGGACCATCGGCTATGTACCGCAGGCGCTGGAATTCGATCGCGGCCTACCGATGACAGTGGACGATTTCATGGCCGCCATGTGCCAGCGTCGCCCGGCCTTCCTCGGCCTGTCGCGACGCCACGCGCCGGCCATCGAACAGGCGCTGGCACGGGTCGGCATGCTGGACAAGCGCAAGCGGCGCATGGGCGCGCTGTCCGGCGGAGAGCGCCAGCGCGTGCTGCTGGCCCAGGGCCTGGTGCCCGAGGCGCAGCTGCTGGTGCTCGACGAGCCGATGTCGGCGCTGGACGAGCCCGGTGTCCAGGTCTTCGAGCAATTGCTGCGCGACTGGCGCCAGGCCGGCACCACGGTGCTGTGGATCGAGCACGACCTGCAGGCCGTCGGTCGCCTCGCCGACCGCGTCACCGGGCTCAACCGCCGCGTGCTGTTCGACGATACGCCACCGCAGGTGCTGACCCCTGAGCGCCTGCTCGACCTGTTCTCCAGTCATCCGCGCCAGCAAGAGGCCTCGTCATGAGTTTCGAAGACATCCGCCTGGCGATCCAGGCCTGGGCCAGCGCCGGCTATTTGCCCGAGGCTCTGGCCTACGGTTTCGTGGTCAACGCCCTGCTCGCCGGCCTGCTGATCGGCCCGGTGCTCGGCGGCCTCGGCACGCTGGTGGTGGTCAAGCGCTTCGCCTTCTTCTCCGAAGCGGTCGGCCACGCCGCGCTGACCGGCGTGGCCATCGGCATCCTGCTCGGCGAGCCCTACACCGGCCCCTACGGCAGCCTGTTCGGCTACTGCCTGCTGTTCGGTATCCTGCTCAACTACCTGCGCAACCGCACCGGCCTGGCGCCGGATACGCTGATCGGCGTGTTCCTCTCGGTGTCGCTGGCAGTCGGCGCCAGCCTGCTGCTGGTGCTCGCCGGCAAGATCAACATCCATATCCTGGAGAACGTACTGTTCGGCTCGGTGCTGACGGTCAACGCCCAGGACCTGGCAGTGTTGGCGCTGGTCTCGCTGCTGGTGCTGGGCCTGGCACTGCCGCTTTACAACCGCATCATGCTGGCCAGTTTCAACCCGCAACTGGCCAGCGTGCGTGGCGTCGCGGTGAAGCCGCTGGACTACCTGTTCGTGATGTTGGTGTCGCTGGTCACCGTGGCTGCAGTCAAGGTCATCGGCGCCATCCTGGTCGGCGCTCTGCTGGTGATCCCAGCGGCCGCGGCACGACTGCTCAGCCAATCACTGAAGGGCTTCTTCTGGCTATCGGTACTGATCGCCACCTGCAGCACACTGGCCGGTATCTTTCTGCCGATCGCCCTGGAGCTGCCGGTCCCCTCCGGCGCCGCGATCATCATGGTCGCCGGCCTCGCCTTCGCCATCGCCGCCATCGCCCGCGGCACACTGCCTAGCCTGAAAGGGAACCTGGGATGACCCTGCAACGCCTGAGCCTTGCCCTCGCCGCCTGCGCCCTGCTCGCCGGCCCGCTGCACGCCGAAACACAGCCCGTGCGCATTCTCGCCAGCCTGCCGATCACCTACGGTCTCGGCGCCAGCCTGCTCGACGGCAGCGCCGTGCAGTTGCAACGCGCCGCCCCGGCCAACTTGCCGGCCAGCCGCCAACCCTCGTACTTCGCCGGCCGTGGCGCGGGCGCACTGGACAAGGCCGCGCGCGACGCCGACGCCGTGATCGGCCTGCGCTCGCTATGGCCGGACGACCCGCTCTACCCGCTGGCGCGGCGCAGCAATATCCGCATCGTCGAAGTTGACGGCGCACGTCCGGTGGACGGCGCCCTGCCCGGCATCGCCCTGCGCAGCGACGGCGGTGACGCCCTGGCCAGCCAGCCCTGGCTCAACATCAACAACCTGGGACGCATGGCCGATGTGATCGCCGCCGACCTGAACCGCCTGGCACCTGAGGCCAAACCGCAGATCGAGGCCAACCTGGCGACGCTCAAGCAGCGCCTGCTCAAACTCAGCGCCGCCAGCGAAAGCCGCCTGGCAGAGCTGGATAACCTGAGTGTGGCCAGCCTGTCGGATCACTTCGACTACCTGATCGACGGCCTCAACCTTGACCTTGTCGAGCTGAGCGTGGCGAAAGACGCCGAATGGACGACTGAAACCCTGGCGCAACTGAGCGCCGAGTTGCGCGGCAACGACGTCGCTGCCGTGCTTGTCCAGCGCCAGCCGCCAGCCGATCTGGCCAAGGCGATCAGCGACGGCGGCAGCCGCCTGGTACTGATCGAAGACAATCAGCAAGAACCCGTGGCCAGGCTGGAAACGGCCATCAGCCAGGTGCTGGACGCCCTGTCGCCCTGAGCAAAACTCAACGTCTCTGCCCGGAGCCTGAGTAGCCCGGATGAAATCCGGGAATGCCGCGCACCGGATTGCATCCCGGCCATTAGAGCGAGCGGCAGCCGCTTGAGCAGCGCCTCATCCGGATCGGCCCCGCACACGAGCCTGTTTCAACGCAGCAGTGCTGACGCGAGCAGGGCCTGGACAGGCCCTTACAGCTCGGTAGCGTCCTCGACGCCATCCACTGCGCCCTGCTCAAGGGCGCTCAGCTCCAGCAGTTCTTCCTGATAATCATCCACTACTCGACCCTCCTGCATGATCCGTTCAACGACGACACAAGGTGCATGCCCATCAGGCTAGAGCGGCGGTATGAAGGCAATATGACGAAAAGTCGCGGGCAGGAGAAATGGCCATCGACACTGGCCGGGAGCTGTCTGCGTGGGAGCGGCTTTAGCCGATGACAAGCACGCAAAGCTTGCCGCTTGAACGCCTGCCACAGAGAAGCAGCCGCACAAACGGCGGCCAATAAAAAACCCGCTGATCTCGCGATCAGCGGGTTTCGTATATGGCGCAGCGGACGGGACTCGAACCCGCGACCCCCGGCGTGACAGGCCGGTATTCTAACCGACTGAACTACCGCTGCGTGTCGGTTGGACTTTCGTCCAGAGAACTCTTGAAGCTTTATTGCATCTGATGGCGCCCTTGCGGACTCTGCCATCTCAAACCGATGAAGCACCGATCTGGGAAATAATGGCGCAGCGGACGGGACTCGAACCCGCGACCCCCGGCGTGACAGGCCGGTATTCTAACCGACTGAACTACCGCTGCGCGTCGGTGGACTTTCGTCCTTCTCTCTAAGGCTATGGTGGGTGATGACGGGATCGAACCGCCGACCCTCTGCTTGTAAGGCAGATGCTCTCCCGGCTGAGCTAATCACCCATGTGCCTTAGCGAGGCGCGCACTTTATGCAGGCGGCGATGCTAAGTCAACACCCTGCTTGAATTTTTTCTGAAAAAGGCGGGTTCAGTGCCCCCTCATTCCATCTCTCCACACAACTCGGCCGCTCTCAATAGCGCTGCTGCCAGGCTATGGCGCTCCCAATCGGCCAGCGCGGCGAAACGCTGGTTGAATTCTGGCGGCATCAACGACGGCGCCTGCTGGATCAGCTCGCGTCCGGCCGTGCTGATCAGCAGCCACTGCCGGCGACGATCCTGATCATCGCGCTGGCGCTGCAGCAGGCCGTGCTCCTCGAGACGATCGAGCAGGCCGGAAAGCGTCGCGGCGGTCAGGCTGACGCGACTGCTCAGCACGCTGGCCGTCATGCGTGTCTCGCTGGCCAGCACCTGCAGCACCATCAACTGCATGGGCGTCAGCCCGCCGAAGCGAGCCAGACGCTTGGCATGCACCTCACCCGCCTGCTGCAAGCGCCGCAGCGCCTGGAACAGGGGCATCTCGAAGGCCATGACAGATGACAAATCTATTTCAACAGGAACTTTTTTATCGGTCATAAGCACCAATTCATAACAACCAAAACTTTGACATGAAAGCATTTTTTTGTTTTGGTGTAAAAGGCTCGACCACGAGCCACTCCCCAACGGCAACACCGGTAAGGAACTATGTGCGGAATAGCTGGAGAACTACGTTTTGATCGACGCCCCGCGGACCTGGCGGCAGTCGAGCGCATCACCCACCACCTGGCCCCACGCGGCCCCGACGCCCACGGCTTTCATAGCCAGGGCCCCATCGCCTTGGGCCATCGCCGGCTGAAGATCATGGATCTGGCCGAAGCCTCGGGCCAGCCGATGATCGACAGTGATCTGGGCCTGTCCATGGTGTTCAACGGCGCCATCTACAACTACCCCGAGCTGCGCGCCGAACTGGAGACGCTGGGTTATCGCTTCTTCTCTGGCGGTGACACCGAGGTACTGCTCAAGGGCTATCACGCCTGGGGCGAAAAGCTGCTGCCCAAACTCAATGGCATGTTCGCCTTCGCCGTCTGGGAACGTGACAAGCAAAGCCTGTTCATCGCCCGCGACCGTCTCGGCGTCAAACCTCTTTACCTGTCGCGTACTGGCGAGCGCCTGCGCTTCGCCTCGTCACTGCCGGCCCTGCTGCAAGGTGGTGACATCGCCAAGACGCTGGATGCCGTCGCACTCAACCACTATCTGAACTTTCACGCTGTGGTACCGGCGCCGCGCACCATCCTGGCGGGCGTGGAGAAGCTGCCGCCGGCCACCTGGATGCGCATCGACGCCGACGGCAAGGTCGAGCAGAACACCTGGTGGACGCTGCAATTCGGCCCGCAAGGCGATGAGACCGGCTACGGCCTGGAAGAATGGCGCGAGCAGGTACTGGACACCATGCGCGAAGCCGTGGCAATTCGTCAGCGTGCGGCCGTGGACGTCGGCGTGCTGCTGTCCGGCGGCGTCGATTCGAGCCTGCTGGTCGGCCTGCTGCGCGAAGCCGGTGTGGAGAACCTGCTGACCTTCTCCATCGGTTTCCAGGATGCCGGCGGCGAGCGTGGTGACGAATTCCAGTATTCGGATCTGATCGCCCAGCGCTTCGCCACCCGTCACCACCAGTTGCGCATCGGCGAGCACGAGATTCTCGATCAGTTGCCGCAGGCCTTCCGCGCCATGAGCGAGCCGATGGTCAGCCACGACTGCATCGCCTTCTACCTGCTCTCACGTGAAGTGGCCAAACACTGCAAGGTGGTGCAGAGCGGTCAGGGCGCTGACGAGCTGTTCGCCGGCTATCACTGGTACCCGCAGGTCGATGGCGCCCAGGATGCCTTCGCCGCCTACCGCGCCGCCTTCTTCGACCGCGAGCACGCCGAATACGCGGCCTGCGTGCAGCCTGCCTGGCTGACTGGTGACATGGCCGGCGAGTTCGTTCGCGAGCACTTCGCCATGCCCGGTGCCGACGCTGCAGTGGACAAGGCGCTGCGCCTGGACAGCACGGTGATGCTGGTCGATGACCCGGTCAAACGCGTGGACAACATGACCATGGCTTGGGGCCTCGAAGCGCGCACGCCGTTCCTCGACTATCGCGTGGCCGAACTGTCGGCACGCATTCCGGCGCAGTTCAAGTTGCCCGACGGCGGTAAACATGTGCTCAAGGAAGCGGCGCGCAAGGTCATCCCCAGCGAGGTGATCGACCGGCCCAAGGGCTACTTCCCGGTACCGGGTCTCAAGCACCTGGAAGGCGCTACCCTGGGTTGGGTGCGCGACCTGCTGCTCGACCCCAGCCAGGATCGAGGCCTGTTCAATCCGAGCATGCTCGACCAGTTGCTGACCAACCCGCAGAGCCAGTTGACGCCGCTGCGCGGCTCCAAGCTGTGGCAGCTCGCGGCGCTCAACCTGTGGCTGAGCGAACAGGGTCTGTAACTCATGTGGAGCGGCCCTCGGGTCGCTCCTGCAGGATCAATGGTCGTAGCCCGGTCAAGCCGGGATTTGTCGCGACTCAATGGCGATCCGGCTCAGACCGGACGTCGTGAACACGGACAGGGACTATTCCATGCGCTCCACTGCCTTCAACCAACGCCTGCTGCGCGGCCAGACACCTTCCTACGAGCGTTTGCAGGCACGCCTGGCCGAGGATCACACCAGCCAGCCCAGTCAACCGCAATCCATCCATTGCGGCTGGGGCCGCCTGCTGATCGGCCATACCTACCCCGACGCCACGGCGCTGGCCGAATCCCTGCTGGGCGAACAGCCCGGCGAGCGCGATATCGCGCTGTACGTGGCCGCACCACATCAGGTGCTGGCCCATGCGCCGCAGCAACTGTTTCTCGACCCCTCCGACACGTTGCGCCTGTGGTTCACCGACTACCGCCCGGCACGTCGCAGCTTCCGTGGATTTCGTATCCGCCGGGCGCAGAACGACGCCGACTGGCAGGCGATCAACTGCCTGTACCAGACTCGCGGCATGCTGCCGATCGACCCGGCCAAACTCACTCCCTACAACGAGGGCGGCCCGACCTACTGGCTGGCCGAGGATGAAGACAGCGGCGCGGTGATTGGCAGCGTCATGGGCCTCAACCATCAGCGCGCCTTCCGTGACCCGGAAAACGGCAGCAGCCTCTGGTGCCTGGCAGTCGACCCGCAATGCAGCCGTCCAGGCGTCGGCGAGGTGCTGGTCCGGCATCTGATCGAACACGGCATGAGCCGTGGCCTGAGCTACCTCGACCTGTCGGTGCTGCACGATAACAAGCAGGCCAAGAAGCTCTACGCCAAGCTCGGCTTTCGCGAGCTGCAGACCTTCAGCCTCAAGCGCAAGAACGGCATCAACCAGCCGCTGTTCCTCGGTCCCGGACCGCAGGCCGAGCTCAACCCTTATGCGCGCATCATCGTCGACGAAGCGCTGCGCCGTGGCATCGAAGTGCAGGTGGACGACGCCGATGCCGGACTGTTTACCCTCAGCCACGGTGGCCGACGCATCCGCTGCCGCGAATCGCTGTGCGACCTGACCAGTGCAGTGAGCATGACTCTGTGCCAGGACAAGCGCCTGACTCATCGCGCCCTGTCGCGCGCCGACCTCAGCGTGCCGGCCCAACGCCTGGCCGGTAGTGCTGAAGATAACGCCACGTTTCTCGCCGAACATGGTTCGGTTGTGGTCAAGCCCGTCGACGGCGAACAGGGCCAGGGCGTGGCAGTTGATCTGCGCACGCCGGGCGAGGTGCAGGAAGCCATCGAGCGCGCCCGCGTGTTCGACCAGCGCGTGCTGCTGGAGAGCTACCACGAGGGCCACGACCTGCGTGTGCTGGTGATCGGCTACGAAGTGGTGGCCGCGGCCATCCGCCGTCCGGCCGAAATCATTGGCGATGGCCGCCACAGCATCGGCGAGCTGATCGACGCGCAGAGCCGTCGGCGTCAGGCCGCCACCGGCGGCGAAAGCCGCATCCCCAAGGACGCAGAAACCCTGCGCACCCTGCACGGTGCCGGCCTCGACTACGACAGCGTGTTGCCAGCTGGCGAACGCCTGGCCGTGCGCAAGACCGCCAACCTGCACACCGGCGGCACCCTGGAGGATGTCACTGCGATCCTTCACCCGACCCTGCGTGACGCTGCCATCAAGGCCGCGCGCGCCCTGGAAATCCCCGTGGTCGGCCTCGACCTGCTGGTGCCGGCTGCCGACCAGCCGCAGTACGTGTTCATCGAAGCCAACGAACGCGCCGGCCTGGCCAACCACGAACCGCAGCCAACCGCCGAGCGCTTCGTCGACCTGCTGTTCCCGCTCAGCCAGACACCGAGCTGAGCCTTCTCCCCCGGCCCTCTCCCACATTTGGGAGAGGGGAAAACCCAACGCCGAGGAGCTTGCATGCAACAACTACCCGAACCCGATCTCGACTACATGCAGAAGGTACTGCTGGAGATGCTTGCCATCCCCAGCCCTACCGGTTTTACCGACACCATCGTACGCTACGTCGCCGAGCGTCTCGAAGAGCTGGAAATCCCCTTCGAGCTGACCCGCCGCGGCACCATCCGCGCCACCCTGCGCGGGCGCCAGAGCGAGTACGAGCGTTTCGACCGTGCCGTTTCCGTGCACCTCGACACCATTGGCGCCATCGTTCGCGAGATCAAGGACAACGGCCGTCTCGGCCTGGCGCCGGTGGGCTGCTGGTCGAGCCGCTTCGCCGAAGGCAGCCGTGTCAGCCTGTTCACCGACAACGGCGTGATTCGCGGTAGCGTGCTGCCCCTGATGGCCTCGGGGCACGCCTTCAACACCGCCGTAGACACCATGCCGATCAGCTGGGATCACGTCGAACTGCGCCTGGACGCTTACTGCGCCACGCGCGCCGATTGCGACTCACTGGGCGTGTGCGTCGGTGATTTCGTCGCCTTCGACCCGCTGCCGGAATTTTCCGAAAGCGGTCATATCAGCGCCCGTCACCTCGATGACAAGGCCGGCGTCGCCGCATTACTGGCGTCACTCAAGGCGATTCGTGACCATGGCCTGCAACCGATGATCGATTGCCACCCGCTGTTCACCATCACCGAGGAGGTCGGCTCTGGCGCTGCCGCCGCCCTACCCTGGGATGTCAGCGAATTCGTCGGCATCGACATTGCTCCGGTCGCGCCAGGCCAGCAGTCCAGCGAGCATGCCGTCAGCGTGGCCATGCAGGACTCCGGCGGCCCCTATGACTATCACCTATCACGCCAGTTGCTGCGTCTGGCGGCCGAGCAGGACGTACCGGTACGGCGCGACCTGTTCCGCTACTACCACAGCGATGCTCAATCGGCGGTCACCGCTGGCCATGACATTCGTACGGCGCTGCTGGCCTTCGGCTGCGACGCCACCCATGGCTATGAACGGACCCACATCGACAGCCTCAAGGCCTTAAGCCGCCTGCTCACCGCCTACATGATGAGCCCGCCGGTATTCGCCAGCGACGCGCAGCCGGCACAGGGTTCGCTGGAGCGTTTCAGTCATCAACTGGAGCACGATGCACAGATGGAAAGCGATACCCGTGTCCCACCTGTGGACAGCCTGGTCGGGCAACATGATCGGGACGCTTGAAGGGTTCAGCGCATAAAGGCAAAGTGACACGAAAGGACGACAGGGGAGCATCAGCTCCCCTTTTTCTGGCCTGCGTCAGTGGCCAACCTTCGGGCCGTCGCCACGCGACGTTGAACATGACACTCCGGCCATCTCTCATGGCCTTCTGAGGTTCACGGATGCCTCGCGTCTTTCTGGCCTTGTTGCTGTTCTGGCTTGCCTGCCCAAGTTGGGCCCTTACGCCTGCGCCGCTCGATAGCGACGACATGCGTCTATCCCTGGGCCCTTACACCGGCTACTACGAAGACGTGGACGGCACCCTCAGCGTCGAGCAGGTGCGGGCACTGGATGACAATGCCTTTCGTACCCCCGGCGGCGAACACGCCAATCTTGGCAAGAACGCATCCGTATGGTGGTTCAAGGTTCGCCTGGTCAATGCGCTTGAGCATGAGCTGGGCGGCTATCTCGAAGTCAATTATCCGCTGCTCGATCATCTTCAGGTTCACCTGATCAGACCCGACGGCAAGCGTCTGGAACAGGAAAGCGGCGATAGCTTCGCCTTCTCTCAGCGACCGGTACAGGTACGCAACTTCTGGTTTCCCATGCAGCTGGAGCCTGGCGTCAGCACCCTGCTGATCCGCGTGGAAACCAGCAGCACGGTATTCGTGCCGCTGTTCTTCGCCACCTACGGTGCCAGCGCAGCTGCGCAGGAAAACCTGATGGGCTTCAACGGCGCGTTCTACGGCGTACTGTTCGCCATGTTCTGCTACAACCTGTTCCTCTACCTGTCGCTGCGCGAATCGGCCTACCTCTGGTACCTGGCCTATAACCTCAACGTCGGCCTGCTCGCGGCCTGCTTCGACGGCATGCTGTTCAAGCTGCTACCCGAGCACGTGGCCTTGCAGTCGGTCAGCATCTACATACTGATGTACCTGCACTGCCTTACGGCCATCCAGTTCAGCCGCCATTTCCTGCACGCACGCCAGTATTTCCCACGCCTGGATACCGGCCTGCGTCTGTTGATGCTGATCTGCGTCGGCTGCCTGCTGTCGGTGCCACTGATCGGCTTCGCCGCCTGGAACATCCTGGCCAGCGTTACCGTATCCCTGGTATCGCTGATCCTGCTGCTGACCGGCCTCTACGTATGGCGTCGCGGCGTGCGTTATGGCTCCTACTACACCCTGGCCTGGGCCATCCTGCTGTTCGCCTTCATCCAGGCCACCACTGGCTCCCTGGGGCTGGAAGTGTTCGGCGTATTCGGCGCCACGGTGGTGAAAATCGGTGTGACCATCGAACTGATCACCCTGTCCATCGGTCTCGCCGACCGCATCAACCTGCTCAAGGAAGAAGGCTTCCAGTCGCGCCGTGCAGCCGAGCAAGCCGCCTTCGAGAGCCAGGCCAAGAGCCGTTTCCTGGCCAAGATGAGCCACGAGATCCGCACCCCGCTCAACGGCGTGCTGGGCATGCTGCAGCTGCTGCGCGAAACGCCTCTGGATCGTAGCCAGCGCTTCTACGTAGACACTATTTCCAGCTCCGGCAGTTCGCTGATGGCAGTGATCAACGACATCCTCGACTACGCCCGCATCGAATCCGGCAAGCTCAGTCTGGAGCAGATCGAGTTCGATCTCGAAGACATGATTTCCGAGACACTCAGCCTGTTCACCGGCCAGGCCCTGGATAAACGCCTGCGCCTCTACGTCAGCCTGGAGAACGGCGTGCCACGGCGCATTCAGGGTGATCCGACGCGACTCAAACAGATCCTGATGAACCTGCTCAGTAACGCCCTGAAGTTCACTGCCGAAGGCCATGTGGCAGTCAGCGTCAGCCGCCGTAGCGACAGCCATGGCAACCCGCATCTGGTGATCGCCGTCAGCGACAGCGGTATCGGCATCAGTGAGCAGGCACTGGCGCAGTTGTTCGAATCCTTCGCTCAGGGCGATTCCAGTACCACCCGCCGCTATGGCGGCAGCGGTCTCGGGCTGGCCATCAGCAAAGAGCTGGTGGAGATGATGGGCGGCAGAATCGAGGTGCAGAGCACTCTTGGCCAGGGCACTCGCTTCGCTTTCGACATGCCGCTGCTGGCCGAACAGGAAGCACCCGACGAGCTCAGCCGCCTGCTCGCCGGACGCACCGCCCTGCTCGCCTCGCTCGACGGCCTTGGTCTGGATGCCATGAGCCGCCTGCTCGGACGCTGGGGCATGCGTACCGAGCGCTGCCAGACGCCGGAGCGCCTGCAGGACTACCTGGAGGATTTCGCGGCGCCGCCACTGCTGGTGCTGATGGCGCCCTGGCCAGGTGGCGTCAACCACTGGCTTGACTCACTCAGGCCCAAGCTGCAGGCGCAACAGCGCGTGCTGCTGGTCTGCCCGCCCGAGGCCTGCCAGCAACTGCCGGCAAGCCACGAACTACGCCTGCAACACCTGGCCCAGCCAGTGGCGATCAACGCACTGCGCCAGGCCTTGAACGGGCTGTATGAAGAACCCAGAGCACAGGTACATCAGTTGGTCAGAGAAATACGCAGCGACAACAGCGAAGCCCCCTGCATTCTGGTGGCGGAGGACAACTCAGTGAACCAACTGGTGGTTCAGGGCTTTTTGAAAAAACGTGGCTACAGCGTGCGCCTGGTAACCGACGGCCAGGCGGCGGTGGATGAATACAGTCGCGACCCGGCTGCCGTGCACCTGATCCTGATGGATTGCGAAATGCCAGTGATGGACGGCTTCGAAGCCACCCGGCAGATTCGCCGCCTGGAGCGCAGCCAGCATCTCGCTGCCGTGCCCATCATCGCGCTGACCGCGCATATCCTCGAGGAGCACCGCCAGCACGGTCTGGATGCCGGCATGGACGATTTTCTCGGCAAACCGCTGGATAGCGCGCTGCTCTACAGCACGCTGGAGCGCCACCTCAAATGACCCGGCATGGTGCACTGAGAGAACTCGCAGCACGGCGCCTGCGGCTCTATCATGGGCGCCAATAACTGGAGTCACTCGTTGTGCTGATCCCTGCTGACCTGCTGCAAGCCGACACCCTCACCGCCCTGATCGAAGATTTCGTCACCCGCGACGGTACCGATAACGGTGACGAAACCCCACTGGAAACCCGCGTACAACGTGTACGCCGCGCCTTGGACAAGGGCGAGGCAGTGATCGTCTTCGACCCTGAGAGCCAGCAGTGCCAACTGGCGATGAAGCGTGACGTGCCCAGAGAATGGCTGGACGCCCTCAACGACAGCCTCAGTGATTGACCGTGTGCGCCAGCATTACCGATAGCTGACACAGCGGCCGCCCGCTTTCGGCCTGCCACTGGTTGAAGGCAGCCTGCACGGCAGCCAGGTCTTTCAAACTGGTCGGCGCCTTGTCGATCACGCCCTGCGCCTTGAGCGCGGCGACCATGTCATCGGTAGGGACGAAAGTGTCCTTGCCCACCATACGCAGGAAGCGCGGCGCCGACAGACCGCCCAGTTGACTGCCATGCTTGGCCAGGTACTTCCACAACCCGACGATGTCACTGACCGGCCAATCGGCGATCAGCGCGCCAAAAGAGAAATGGGCCGCAGGCCCAGTCTGATGCCCTTCTCCCTCAGGGAGAAGGTGGCGCGCAGCGCCGGATGAGGGACTGCCCAACAAGCGCCCAGCCCGCACATCGAGGATGAACTGAGCGTTGCGCGGTACGCTTTTCAGCTTGCCCAGGTGGCGAATCAGCCGCGTATCCTGCATCAGGTTTTCCAGGCGCTCGGCGCCCATCAGCACCACCTTCTCCGGATCGAAGCCGAAGAACACCTCCTCGAACGCCGGCCACTTGGCATCCACCAGGCTGTGCTTGAGACCGGCGCGGAAAATGCGCAGGCTGATCAGCGACAGATAGCGGTCGTCGCTCAGCGCACGCAGCTCGGCGTCGCTGCGCGGCTGCGGCAACATGGCCTCCAATGCCTTGGCCGAGCCAAAACGGTTGAGGCAGAACTCGTGCAGCCACTTGTAATCACGCATGAATCGAACCCTTCATGAAACGGACGACAGAGCCTGCACGCAGCGCGTAGAACACTCAAGTCCCACAGCGGCGACGCTCACGTAGGGTGGGTGCAACCCGCCAGTCCCGGCTTGGCGGGTTGCACTCGCCCTACCCGCGCAAACGCTCGGCAGCCTGGCGCAATGTTGCTTCGGTAGCGCTCCAGCCCAGGCAGCCATCAGTGATTGACACGCCGTAACGCAGCTCGCCGGAAAGCGCCTGGCAACCGTCGAACAGGTGGCTCTCCAGCATCACTCCGCGCAGGCTGGCATCACCGGCCAGGCGCTGGTCGATCACAGACTCCAATACAGCCGGCTGGCGCAGCGGGTCCTTGCCGCTGTTGGCATGACTGCAGTCGACCATGATGCGCGGTGCTATCCCCTGGCGCTGCAGTGCCTCACGTGCAGCGCCGACGCTGGCAGCGTCATGGTTCGGCGCACCGTGGCCACCGCGCAGCACCAGATGGGTGTCCGGGTTGCCCGCGGTATGCAACAGCGCCGGGTGCCCGAGGTCATCGATGCCGAAGTGCTGATGCGGGTGCGCCGCCGAACGCATGGCATCGCAGGCGATGCCAACGCTGCCGTCGGTGCCGTTCTTGAAGCCCACCGGCAGATCCAGACCGCTGACCATCTCGCGGTGCACCTGCGACTCGCTGGTACGCGCGCCAATCGCCGCCCAACCGAGCAGATCATCGAAGTAACCGGCAGCCATCGGTTGCAGCAACTCGGTGGCCAATGGCAGGCCGCGCGCCAGGATATCCAGCATCAGTTGCCGCGACTGGCGCAAGCCTTCGGCCATGTCGCCACTGCCATCGAGATGCGGGTCGTACAGCAGCCCCTTCCAGCCCACGGTGGTACGTGGCTTTTCCACGTAGGCGCGCATTACCAGCAGCAGTTGGTCGTCGACCTGCGGGGCCAGCTCGGCCAAGCGCTCGGCGTATTCGAGAGCGCTGGTACGGTCATGCAGGGAACAGGGGCCGACCACCATCAGCAGGCGCGAGTCGCGGTCATCGAGCACGGCGCGAATGGCGTCACGGTCGGCGGCAATACGTTCGACAAGTGCGGCGGGCAATGGCAGGCGCTGGCGCAAGACGGCGGGGCTGGGCAGCGGCTGGGCGCTGCGGCGGGCGATGCTGGTGACGGTGGAAGCGAGTTGAGCGGAGCTGTTCATGATCTGGCGGTTCCTTGGCCGGCGCGGTCGATACCGCGGCGGCGCTAACTGAGTGTTCGTTGCAAAGGTGTCAGGGCGGTGGTGACGCTGCTAAATCGCCAGTCGTAGCGGTAGTTGCGGTAATAACGGTTCATCTCTGAGTCCTCGATCTGTGGCCGTTTTTCGGCCGGAAAAAACAAAACCCCCGGTCGGGTTGCCGACCGGGGGTTTTCTGGAAAACGTCTCTGGTGGCGACCCTGGTGTCTCAGGCCGCCTGTGGGGTATCAGGCGCGCCTGTGGCTAAACCAATACCCAAAGAAATAATACGCTGCCGCCACAAGCGCCTGCGCACGAGCCAGCGCGGCGCTCGTGGCACCGGCTTGCAGCATGGACAGGAGGTTGAGGCTGGCGGACATGGAATTCTCCAAAGCGATGGCCGAACCATACTCCAGGCCTTTGCAGCCTGGCAAGGGCGAAAGCCGCGGCTAAAGCCCCTCCCACAAACGACGCGAACCGTGGGAGGGGCGTAGGGTGGATGTCGCTTTTTACATCCACCGATACCCTTCACGGTGGATCGATGAAGCCTGATCCACCCTACAGGATGCCTTACAGGCTCATTACATCGAGAAAACGCGGCGTGGCGCTGTCGTCGATCTTCAGGCTCTTGAAATCGAACAGGTTGCGGTCGGCCAACTGCGAGGGGTGCACGTTCTGCAGGGCGCGGAACATGATCTCGACACGGCCAGGGCTCTTGCGCTCCCAATCCTGCAGCATCTCCTTGACCACCTGGCGCTGCAGATTTTCCTGCGAACCGCACAGGTTGCACGGGATGATGGGGAACTCCTTGAGCTGACTGTAAGCTTCGATATCAGCCTCGGCACAGTAGGCCAGCGGGCGGATCACCACGTTACGGCCATCGTCGGACAGCAGCTTGGGCGGCATGGCCTTGAGCGTGCCGCCGTAGAACATGTTGAGGAAGAAGGTTTCCAGGATATCGTCGCGGTGGTGCCCCAGCGCCATCTTGGTCGCGCCGATCTCGTCGGCGTAGGTGTACAGGGTGCCGCGACGCAAGCGCGAGCACAGCGAGCAGGTGGTCTTGCCCTCGGGAATCTTCTCCTTGACCACCGAGTAGGTGTCCTTCTCGATGATGTGGTACGCCACGCCGACGGATTCCAGATAGGCCGGCAGCACATGCTCGGGGAAGCCGGGCTGCTTCTGGTCCATGTTCACCGCGACGATCTCGAACTGGATCGGCGCCACCTTCTGCAGGTACAGCAGCACGTCGAGCATGGTGTAGCTGTCCTTGCCGCCGGACAGGCAGACCATCACCTTGTCGCCATCCTCGATCATGTTGAAATCGGTGATGGCTTCGCCGGCCAGGCGGCGAATGCGCTTCTGCAGTTTGTTCTGGTTGACCGAAAGGGTGCCCATGGTGCGTCGAAATCCGAGGGAGTGGGAACGAAAGCGCGACATTTTACGCACAATGGCGCCGCGCCCCTACCCCGATAGCAATGAAATGCTAGTCTCGGCCGATGAACGACGACCTCGACCCCAACCTGGACCTCGCCGAGCAGGTCCTGCAATTGCTGCAGGCAGCACCGGACGGCATTGCCGAATACACCCTGATCCAGCAATTGAAAGACCGCCACAGCGGCCACATACCCAATCTGCCCCTGGCCGACAAGCTGGTGCTGTTTCGCACTCATTTCCTGCTGTTCAATGCGCTTTATCGCCTGCGCGAGCGATTGTGGGAGCAGAAGATCAACCAGTTGCAGATCAGCCCGCTGTGTATCCGTCTGCAGCCTTATCAGCCAGGCAACGCAGCGCTCAGTGAGCGCGACGGACTGCGTGACTACTACCTGGACATGAGCAACCTGCAGGGCACCGACGAACGCGACGTCGAGCGTCTGCTCACCAGTTTCTGGACGCGCATGCAGGGCGGTGAGGAAAAGCAGGCTGCACTCGAGCTGTTCGAACTGGCCAATGAACGCACACTTGATCTGCCACGCATCAAGCTGCGCTACCGACAGATGGTCAGCGAGCATCATCCGGACCGAGGCGGCAGCACAGAGCGGTTGCAGTCGATAAACCTGGCCATGGAAATTCTTGAGCGCTATTACCGCTGACTTCTAGAGAGCGATTTGCTCTAAAGCCAGACACCACGCCTGCTCCAGGCCCTGCCTATACTGCGACATAAGGTCGCATAGATTTCGGCCTGACACCCGGTGGCGCTGTACACGCGTCCCGGGCGTTCGCTGGGGGGCGACCGTCATAAGAAAGAGGAGGTGTCTGGCATGATCCACCACGTTTGGGGGCTCTTCACCCATCCCGATCAAGAATGGCAAGAAATCCGTGGCGAGGAAGAATCCATCAGCCACATGTACCTGACCCACGTGCTGATTCTCGCGGCAATTCCCGCCATTTCAGCCTACATCGGCACCACCCAGGTTGGCTGGGCGATTGGTGACCGAGCACCGGTGATGCTCACCGAAGGCAGTGCGATGGTGATGACCATCATGTCCTACCTGGCGATGCTCGCTGGCGTAGCCGTGATGGGCGCCTTCATCCACTGGATGGCACGTACCTACGACGCCAATCCCAGCCTGACCCAGTGCGTCGTATTCGCGGCCTACACCGCCACCCCGCTGTTCATCGGAGGTCTCGCAGCGCTTTACCCGCACCTGTGGCTGGGCATGGTCGTAGGCACGGTCGCGATCTGCTACACCGTTTATCTGCTCTATGTCGGTATACCGACCTTCATGAACATCCCTGAAGACGAAGGCTTCATGTTCTCCAGTTCCGTACTGGCGGTCGGCCTGGTCGTGCTGGTAGCGATGATCGCCAGCTCGGTCATTCTCTGGGGTATGGGCGTCGGCCCGGTCTACACCAGTTGATAGCCACTAGCAGTTAACCTACAGGCCGCCTTCGGGCGGCCTTTTCATTGGCAAGCGGCACAGGCTCCCGGCTTACGGCATAATCGGCGCTCAGCCAGTACCTGCACCCGCTCATGCCCGAACAGATTCACGCCCGCGTCGAAGCCTGCTACCAGCAGGCCGAAACCTTCTTCAAGCAACGCTTTGCCCGCCCCGAAATCAGCTTCAAGCTACGCGGGCAGAAGGCGGGTGTCGCGCACCTGACGGAAAACAAACTGCGCTTCAACTTGCAGCTGTACCGGGCCAACCAGGAAGACTTCCTGCGCCAGACGGTGCCGCACGAAGTCGCCCACATGGTCGCCCACCAGTTGTTCGGCCCGCGCATTCAGCCGCATGGTGAGGAATGGCAGTTGATCATGCGCGGCGTCTACGAGCTGCCACCACATCGTTGCCACAGCTACGAAGTCGAGCGACGCAAGGTCAATCGCTTCATCTATCGTTGTAGCTGCGCGGATAGCGAGTTCCCCTTCTCGGCCCAGCGCCACGCCCTGGTCGCCAAGGGCCGCCGCTACTACTGCCGGCGCTGCAAGGTGACGCTGACTTTCAGCGGTGAGCAGCGCCAGGAGTGATCGAAGCGCCCACACACCGACAGCGGCCTCTAACCCTCGAATGATTTAAGCCATGCACTGCGTGTACGTGCCTGCTCTGAGTGGCACTCCGACTCCCAGAACCCGGTCCAGGGCGAGCCTTGCACACGGCTGCGGGCGTACAGGCTGCAATCCTGTTCGCGCAGTTTGATCCACAGCCGTTGGGCATTGCGCAGGTCTTCGGCAAGCGCCGGGTCATCCACCTTGAGCATGGCTATCACTCGATCGTACGTGCCTTGCAGCTCCTGCTCGGCAGCCTTCCAGGCTGGCCCCTGGCACATGAAAGCTGCCATGGCGCTGCCCTGCTGGCAGGGATCGGCCGGATCATCAGCGGCTTGTACGGGGACCAGGGCGACGGCCACGCCCATTACCAAGATCCATCCCATGGCGCCCGACACCATCCGTGCGATTCCTTTCATGCCTGATGCCCTGTTGGGTAAAGGCGCACATCCTATGCGGGCAGCCATAGCTGCTTCAACCGAATACACGCGCCTCGCGCAGCGCCGTAATTCGCTCGGTGTCGTAGCCCAGCTCCGCCAGCACCTCGGCGGTATGCGCGCCAACCGCCGCCCCGACATGCCGGGGCGGCGCCAAGCCCTCGGAAAACTTCAGTGGGCAAGCCAGTTGAGATTGTGCGGGCAGCCCATCGCGCGGCACCTCGACGACCAATCCACGGGCTTTGATCTGCGGATGCTGCACCGCCTCGGATAGCGGCAACATGGGTTCGACGCAGGCATCCAGCGCGGCGAAGACTTCGCACCATTGCGCGAAATCGCGCTTCTCGAACTCGATCTCGATCTCGCGCTTGAGCGCGCGTTGATCCTCGGGCTTGAGTGACAGGCCGCGTGCTGCCAGTTCGGGGCGGCCAATGGCGGCGCAGAACTGTTGCATGAACTGCGGCTCCAGGCTGCCGACGGAGAACCAGCGGCCATCACGAGTGCGGTAGTAGTCATAGAAGCTGCCACCATTGAGCGCCTGGTTCTCCATGTCAGGCTCGACACCGGCGCCGAGGTAGCCTGCGCCCGCCATGCCATGCAGGCTGAAGGCGCAGTCGGTCATGCTTACGTCGACCTGCTGCCCCTGACCGGTAACCTGGCGCTGCACCACTGCGGCGAGCAGACCGATCACCCCATGCAGCGAGCCGCCAGCCAGATCGGCCAACTGCACACCGAGCGGCAACGGGCCACTGTCGCGGCGCCCGGTGTAGCTGGCAATACCGGCCAACGCCAGGTAGTTGATGTCGTGCCCGGCGCGATCACGATAAGGCCCACTCTGACCGTAACCGGTGATCGACACGTAAATCAGCCGTGGATTGATCGATTTGAGCGTTTCATACCCGACGCCCAGCTTATCCATCACGCCAGGACGAAACTGCTCAAGCACGATGTCGTACTCACTGACCAGCTGCTTGACCACCTCCACCGCCTCGGGTCGCTTGAGATCGAGTGCGATGCTGCGCTTGTTGCGGTTGAGGTAGGCGTGACTGGTGGAGGTTCCGCCATCGTGCGGCGGTAGCACGCGCACCAGGTCCATGCGTGTGGGCGACTCCACCCGCAGTACCTCTGCGCCCATATCGGCCAACAGCAGCGAGGCGAACGGCCCCGGCAGCAGCGTGGAAAAATCGAGAATCTTCAGCGATGACAACGGGCCAGACATGGTGACTCCAGATTGGCTTATTCAAGGTAGCCCCAGATGCAATCCGGGATGGCGCTCAACAGCTTGTATCCAGGCTATGAATCAAGGCTCCCAGACGATGACGACATCGCCGGGCATGGCCGCAATTGCTTCGGCATACCGCACTTCCAGCACATTGCGGCGAATCTTCATGGTCGGCGTCATGCTGCCGTTGTCCACTGTCCAGGCCTCGCTGACCAGATAGAAATGACTGACACGCTCGTGCGCCTCCAGCCGTTGATTGACTGCATGCAGATGGTCGGACAACGACTGTTCAAGCAAGCTACGTGGTTGCTGGTGGGCCGCAGGTGACAGCTCGATCAGCGCCAGCGGTTGATCCAGGTTGCTGCCCATCAGACACACCTGCTCGACCCAATGACTCTTGGCGATCTCGCCTTCGATGGGCGCCGGCGCCACGTACTTGCCCTTGCTGGTCTTGAAGATGTCCTTCACTCGCCCGGTAATGCGCAGGTAGCCGGCATCGTCCAGCTGGCCACGATCACCCGTGTACAACCAACCGTCCTTGAGGGTTTCCTCAGTTTTCTCGGGCTCACGGTAATAACCCTGCATCAGGGTCTCGCTGCTTAGCAGAATCTCGCCGCTGGCGTCGATGCGCACCTGCAGATGCGGCATAGGCCTGCCCACGGTGCCGAAGCGCACCTGCCCGGGGCGATTGAAACAGCCATAGGCAAAATGCTCGGTCATGCCGTAGCCCTCGCAAATGGTCATGCCCAGACGCCGGTACCACTCCAGCAGCCCGGTGGAAATCGCCGCCGCGCCGGATACCAGAATGCGTGCGCGATCCAGCCCCAGCCCCGCGCGCACCTTGCGCGCCACCAGCCGCCCCAGCAGCGGGACACGCAACAGGCGGTCGAGCTTGTGCGCCGGCAACTTCTCCAGCACGCCCAACTGAAAACGCGTCCACAGTCGTGGCACCGAGAAGAACACGGTCGGACGCACCTGACGAAGGTCGCTGGCGAAGGTCTCCAGCGATTCGACGAAAGCCACCGGAGCACCGCAATAGAGGCTGTTGAACTCCACCAGAAAACGCTCGGCGGCGTGCGAAAGCGGCAGGTAGGAGAAGAATTGATCCTGCGGCGTCATACTCAGTTCCGCAGTGGCGTTGGCCGCTGAGAACGCCATGGCGTGGGCCGAGAGCATCACGCCCTTGGGCTGCCCGGTGGTGCCGGACGTATAGAGGATCGACAGCAGATCCTCGCCGCGCTGCAGATGCGCGCCGAGCAGCGGCTCATGCGCGGCCAGCAAGGCATGCCATTGATGCTCGGCGGGCATGGTCGGATAAGGCATGGCGATGCGGGTGATATGCGGCGCGATGCCGGTGGCCAGTTTGTCCGGCTCATCCAGCTTGCCCAGCAGAATCACCTTGCAGCCCGCGTGCTCCAGCACGTAGGCGATCTGTTCAGGCGCCTGCAGCGGATACAGCGGTACGCTGACCAGCCCGGCGTGCTGGATCGCCAGGTCGCTGATGAACCATTCGGCGCAGTTCTTCGCCAGCAGGGCGACGCGTTCGCCTGGCACGCAGCCCAGCGCCAACAGCGCGCTGGCCAAGCGACGCGCCTGCTCGTCGACCTGGCGCCAGGTGAAGTCGTGCCATACGCCATTGACAGGCTGACGCAGCCAGACCGCATCAGGTTGTCGACCCAGCCAGTGGTTGAAGCGTTCGAGAGGCAGTTGCAGGGTCATGGAAGGTTACCTTCTTGTCCTTGGGGTTCACCTGCTCGTTGCAATGCGAGCGTTACTGACGATAGACCACAGCCTCTCGTAGGCGGGTGCAACCCACCACAGAGCGCTCGTGACGGGTTGCACCGTCCCTACACCGTTACAATTTCATCCCGCGACTGATGATTTCCTTCATGATCTCCGACGTGCCGGCGAAGATGCGCTGGATACGCGCGTTCGCGTACATCTTGCAGATCGGGTACTCCCACATGTAGCCCCACCCGCCGTGCAGCTGCACGCCCTCGTCGACCACCTTGCACAGCAGCTCGGTGGTAAACAGTTTGGCCTCTGCGGCGACTTCTGCACTGAGCTTCTTCTGGTTGTGGTCGAGCACGCAGCGGTCGGTGAAAACCTGGGCCACATCGATCTGGGTGCGCATCTCGGCCAGCTTGAAGCGGGTATTCTGGAAATGCGCCACCGGGCGGCCGAAGGCCTGGCGCTCCCTGACGTAATCGATGGTGGTCTGCAGTGCCGCCTCCGCGCCAGCCACCGCCCCGCAAGCATTGGTCAGGCGCTCCTGGGCGAGCATGTTCATCAGGTAGAAGAAGCCGCCCTTGGCATCGCCGAGCAGGTTCTTCTTCGGCACCTTGACGTCATTGAAGAACAGCTCGGCGGTGTCCTGGCTGTGCATGCCGAGTTTCTTCAACTTCTTGCCGCGCTCGAAGCCGGACATGCCGCGTTCCACCAGGAACAAGCCCATGGCGTGCTTGTTGGCCGGATCGGTCTTGGCTGCGACGATCACCACATCGGCCAGATAGCCGTTGGAGATGAATACCTTGGAGCCGTTGAGCAGCCAGTGGTCGCCCTTATCCACCGCCGTGGTGCGCATGCCAGCCAGATCGGAGCCGGCAGACGGCTCGGTCATCGCCACCGCGAGGATGGTTTCACCGCTGATGATGCCCGGCAGCAATCGCGCCTTCTGTTCAGCATTACCGTACTCGGCGATATAGGGGCCGCACAGCGCCGAGTGCAGCGGGATCATGAAACCCGGTTCGTTGATGCGCGCCAGTTCCTCGCACATGATCTGTTCATAACGAAAGTCCTTGAGACCCGCGCCGCCGTATTCCTCATCCGCCCAGGGCAGTAGGAAGCCCATCTCGCCGGCCTTGCGCCACACGCTCCGGTCGACCACCCCGGCGGCCTCCCACTCCTCCTGATGCGGCACCACCTCTTTATCGAGAAATGCCGCGAAGGCGTCGCGGAACAGGTTGTGTTCGGTGTCGAAATGGTTGCGTTGCATGGGGCGGGTCCTCCGCTGTTGTTATGCCCTTGAGGTTAAGGGCCGCTCCGCAGCCCCTCAATGACCCATGCGCTCAGCCTCGGTTGACCCAATCGCTCGGCTGGCTTGCCCTGGTCGGGAGCAACTGCCTACCATCGACCACCCTCGTTATCGGAAGCCCAGCATGCGCGAACGCACCATCGCCAGCCACTTCGTCCGTGCTGCCCTGCGCGGCGCGGATCGCCACGGCCTGGCCTGCGACCTGATCCTGCGTCAGGCTGGCATCCAGCCCGCTGTTCTGGTCGAGCCACGCGCACGCATCGCCCCCGAACAGTTCGCCCGGCTGATGCAGTTGCTGTGGGAAGCGCTGGACGACGAGTACCTGGGTTTCGGCCGCCAGCCGAGCAAACGAGGCACCTTCGCCATGATGGGCCACGCCATCATCCATTGCCGCAGCCTGGAAAAGGCGCTGAGTCGTGGCGCGATGTTCTACGGACTGTTTCCCCACGCACCGAGCATCAGCCTGCAACGCGAAGGCGACTGGGCACGGCTGAGTGTCGACGACAGCCCACTGTGGGACCCGGATCATTTTCTCGTGGAAAGCCTGCTGGTGATCTGGCATCGCCTCGGCAGTTGGCTGATCGGCCAACGCATCCGCCTGGAAGAAGCCACCTTCGCCTACCCGGAGCCCACGCATGCCAACGAATACGAATTGCTGTTCCCCTGCAGCCGCCGCTTTGCCGCCGGGCAAACCAGCCTGCTGTTCCATGCCCGCTACCTGGCGATGCCACTGCTGCAGGACGAACGTACGCTCAAGCAGTTCCTCCAGCACTCCCCCGCCGACCTGCTGGCCCGCCCCGACGGCGGCGACAGCCTGATCAGCCAGATTCGTCGCCTGCTCGGCCGCGACTGTCGCACCTGGCCGGACCTGGAGCAGGTCGCCCAGCAACTGCACACCAGCCCACAAACCTTGCGACGTCACCTGCGCGAGGAAGGCACCAGCTTTCAGGAGCTCAAGGACCACCTGCGCCGTGACCTGGCCATCTACCACCTGGGCCGCGATGAACTGGCGATTCAGGACATCGCCGAACAACTCGGTTTCTCCGAACCCTCGGCCTTTCATCGCGCCTTCAAGAAATGGACGGGGCTGACGCCAGGGGCGTATAGGGCGCAAGAGGCTTGAAACGGCGAATCGACAGCGACGCTCAGCCTGCCACACGCCGTAACCTATGCGTCGACCGCTCGGTCATTTCGCCCTAAATAATTGCACCGCAGTGCCGACACAGCCGTCAGCACCTACTCAGAGATTCCGCCAATGTTCGCGACCCGCCTGAAACAAGAGCTGCAAGCCTTACGCGAAGAACTGTCCTCGGTCGAACAGGTGCGCACCAGCCTCGATCAAGAGATGCTCGCGCTGATTCTCGATCCACAGGGTCGAATCGAGTCGGTGAACGCCAACTTCGAGAAGGAAATGCTCTACCGCGCCGATCAACTGCGCGGCCGCCCGCTGCTGGCGCTGATCCCGGAACATGTGCACAACCTGGACTTCCACCACCGGGTACGCCATGCCCTGGAGCGCGGCGAACATCTGGCCGGGGTCATCCGCCTGAAACGCGGCAACGGCGAAGAAGCCTGGCTGCGCTCGATTCTGCAGCCGCTACGCGACAGCCAGGGCCGGGTGCAGCGCTTCTCGATCTATGCCAGCGACCTGACGCGTACCATCGAGACCTCGCGCGAGCACGAAAACCTGATCAGCGCGCTGCAGCGCTCCACCGCCGTCATCGAATTCAACCTGAACGGTGAGGTGCTAACCGCCAACCAGCGCTTCCTCGATTCGATGGGCTACAGCCTGACGCAGATTCAGGGTAAACATCACAGGATTTTTTGCGACCTCGCCGAAGCCAACTCGCCACAGTACCAGCGGTTCTGGGAGCAACTGCGCCGTGGCGAATTCGCTACAGGTCGTTTCAAGCGTCTGGACAGTCACGGACGCGAAGTCTGGCTGGAAGCCTCCTACAACCCTATCACCGACGCCCACGACAAACTGTATAAAGTGGTCAAGTTCGCCACTGTGATCACCGACCAGGTCAACCGCGAAGCGGCCATCGCCGAGGCCGCCAGCATTGCCTTCGAGACGTCGAAAGGCACGGATGACAGCGCCAAGAACGGTGCGTCGGTGGTGCAGCAGATGCTCGACACCATGCGCGAACTGGCCGCTCGCATGCAGGAGGCCGCGCAGGGCATCGAGGCACTGGACAAGCAATCCCAACTGATCGGAGCCATCGTCAAGAACATCAGCAGCATCGCCGACCAGACCAACCTGCTGGCCCTCAACGCTGCCATCGAAGCGGCGCGTGCCGGCGAGCAGGGCCGTGGTTTCGCCGTGGTGGCCGATGAGGTTCGCCAATTGGCTTCACGTACCAGCTCAGCGACGGAAGAAATCGCCCAAGTGGTAGGTCAGAACCAGCAACTGACCGAACGCGCGGTAGAGCTGATCGACCGAGGCAAGACCCAGGCCGAGTTGGGCCTGGAGCTTTCTGCCCAAGCCGGCCAGGTGATCACCGAAATTCAGGATGGTGCAAAGCTCGTGGTAAACGCGGTGGAGCGCTTCGCGACGCAACTCTAGAGACGTGTGCCCTTCTTAGTCGCCCGAGTATTCTGCCAGTCCTTGGGCAGCAGCGGCTGTATTCAGTCGTACAGGCGTACCCTGAAGCAGGCGCCACCCAGTTCGGAGTCGTCCAGGCTCAGTTCGCCGTCGTAGCTTTCGACGATGTCTTCGACCACCGCCAGGCCGATGCCCTGCCCCGGGTTCTGCGCATCCAGACGCTCGCCGCGCTGTAGTACCCGCGCACGCTGCTGTTGCGGTACACCGGGGCCGTCGTCCTCGATGGTGATCAGGCAACCTCCGGCCAGGGGTTGCAGCCTGACGCGTACACGATTCAGGCAGAGGCGGTAGGCGTTCTCCAGCAGGTTGCCGAGCAGCTCCATCAGCGCACCACGTTCCATGGTGATCTGGCTGTGCTCGGGAACCTCCAGCGTCGCTTCGACGCGCTTGTCGCGATAGACCTTGTCCAGCGAGCGGCACAAGCCGTCGAGCACCGGCCAGACCTGCTCGCGATGGCGTACCAAGCCGCTGCGGCGCAGGCTGGCGCGCTGCAGCTGATAGCCGACCTGCTGACTCATGCGCTCGATCTGCGCCTGCATCAGCTGTGCCTGCTCGCGATTTTCGGAGTGCACGGCAAGGGTTTCGCCGATGCCCTGTAGCACGCTGAGCGGCGTTTTCAGGCTATGGGCGAGGTCTTCCAGCGAGTCGCGATAACGTTCGCGCTGACGCCGCTCGCTGTCGAGCAGACGGTTGAGGGAGTTGGTCAGGCGCAGCAGCTCGCGTGGATGCTCGTCACTCAGGCGCTGGCGAGTGCCCGCCTCCACGCCATCAAGTTCATCGCTGAGGCCGCGCAGGCTGCGAAAGCCCCAGGTCAGACCGAACCAGAGCAGGCCCAGTAACACCAGCAAGGCCATGCCGAGCCACAAACGCAACTGCCAGGCAAAACCGTTGAACAGCCCCTGGTATTCGCGCGTCGGCTGCATGGTCACGATGCTCAGCGCGGTTTGGTCGCCGCGCAGAAAATCCACTTCCACGTCGTATACGAAGTATTCCTGGCCGCTGTCGTCGCGAATGCGGATGAACTCGTGGCCGCGGCCGTCGTAACGCGGCAGGTAGCGCACCAACTCGTCGATGGAGGAGCGTGAGCGCCAGATCAGCTGGCCCTCACGGTCGAAGATGAAACCCAGCAGGTGCGAGTCGAGGTTGTCGAATTCCTCGTCGGGCATCTTGTCCGGCATGTGCAACTGGCCGTCATGGATGCGCGCAGCAGATATCAGTGCAGCCGCGTCAGAGGCTAGACGTTTCTCCACGGTCTGTTCCAGGGCCATGAGAAACACACCCTGTAGCACCGGCATCAGCAGCAGCATGAACAACATCGCCAGCGCAGCGCTGGCCAACATCAGACGCAGTCGTAGCGAACCGAGACGCATGCGCAGCTTGCATAGAACGACGCGCGCTCGACTCACGTGCAGCGCTCGTTGAACATGTAGCCCTGACCACGCACGGTTTCTATCGGCTTGCCGCCCAGCGGGGCCTCCAACTTGCGCCGCAAACGGCCCACCAATACCTCTATGACATTGGGATCGCGCTCGTCGTCGCCTGGATAGAGTTGCTCCATCAGGCGCTCCTTGGCCACTACCTGCTGGTGATGCAACATCAGGTATTCGAGGATGCGATACTCGTAGGCGGTCAGTTGCAATGACTGTTTATCGACTGTGGCTTGCTTGCGATTGAGATCCAACACAAGGGAGCCTGCCTCGATGGTCGACTTGGTGAACCCGGAAGAACGTCGTAGCAGCGCGTTCAGGCGTGCCTCCAGCTCTTCGAACTGGAACGGCTTGACCACATAGTCGTCGGCACCGCAGGAGAGGCCTTCGACCTTGTCCTGCCAGTTGCCGCGTGCGGTAAGGATCAGAATTGGAAAGTTCTTGTCCTGGCTGCGCAGCTCACGGATCAGGTCGATACCGCTCATACCGGGCAGACCGAGGTCGACCAGGGCCAGGTCATGGTTGAAAGACTCAGCTCGGTACAGTGCTTCTTCGGCGGTGCGCACGGCATCCACCACATGCCCGTTTTCACTGAGGCGAGTGAACAGATGGTGACGCAGCAACGCCTCATCCTCCACCACCAGCAATTTCATGAGACTCTCCCTGATTTAAGGTGTAGAAGGGCCGGGCAGATGCCCGGCCTGGTAATGCCAAGTCGCCATCAGAAGGCGAAGTTGGCGCCGAGGTAAAGCTGCGCACTGCTATGTAGATCCAGCGACCCGGCCTTGCCTTCACCATGCGGTTTCATTTCCGTGCTGGCGTTGGTACGCAGGTAACGATAGCCGGCTTCGATCGATGTATTGCTGTTGAGTTCCTGCAGGATACCGGCCTGCATACCTGCAGCAAATCCGATGTCGCTGTCACGGGAGAACCCGCGGCTTTCCTGCTCGAGCTTGACCAGGCCGGCGGTTACACCACCGAACAGCTTGGTGTTGTTACTGCCCAGCGGTACGAACATGTCGTAGCTGCCGAGCAGATTCTGCTGGCGCAGTTTGTAGCCGTTGTGACTGTCGGAGACATTCTCGTAAGCCGCGTAGTAGCGGACATCAGCGGTCTTCTGGCCAGCGCGGATACCCCAGGTGCCCTCACCATTGATCACCTTGTCCAGTTTGGGATTGCCGAGGTTGGCGTTCAACGCGTTGGACTTCTGGATGTTGTTGTCAGTCTGTCCCCAGGTCAGGCCGACGAAATTGTCATTGGCCTGGGCAGCGGTTGCGCCCAAGGCCAGGCAGGTCGCGAATGCGATACGGTTCAGGGTGATTTTCATTGCATCATTCCTCTCGTTGCAGTTTTGATCAACTCGGCAACAAGTCTGCGGGAAGGCTACTGAATCCCTGCTGAACCCTCCTTGAACATGCACTGAACGAGCGGCAAACAGCCTAGATACGCCGTACCAGAGCCCCAGCGGCGACGAATAACGAGGCCAGAACAGCCAACAACGCCAGCCAGCCGGCGTGTTCCCAGACATAACCACCGACGTAGCCCACCAGGCTGGAGCCGAGGTAATAGGCACACAGGTACAACGCCGATGCCTGCGCCTTGGCCCCCTGTGCATGGATACCAACCTGCCCGCTGGCAACCGCATGAGCCGCGAAGAAACCCAGGGTGAACAGCGCCAGCCCGATCACCACAGCACTCAGCCACGGCCCTGCGCACAGGGCCACCCCCAGCAGCATCAGACCGATGCCGCCATGCAGCACCCGGCGTGCGCCGAAGCGTGGGACCAGACGCCCTGCCCATCCGGCGCTGAAGATACCCAGCAGGTAGACGGTGAACAGCAGACCGATCACCGTCGCCGACAGGTTGAATGGCGCTCCGGCCAGACGAAAGCCGACATAGTTGAACAGCGCAACGAAGCCGCCCATGAGCAGAAAGGCCAGGGCGAACAGCACGCGCAGACGCGGGTTGCTCAGGTGCAGGACGAAGTTGCGCAGCAGCCCGCGCAAGGACAACGGCTGGGCGGTGAAATGCCGCGACGGCGGCAACAGCCAGATGAATAGCCCCAACGCCAGCAAGCCGAGCCCGGCAATGCCGCCAAGCGCCCAGGGCCAGCCGCCCAGGTCACTGAGCAGACCGGCCATCAGGCGACCGAGCAACCCACCCAACGCCGTACCGCCGATATACAGCCCCATCGCCGCCGGAAGCGCTTCGGGGTCGAACTCTTCACCGACATAGGCCATGGCCAACGCCGGCAAACCGCTCAGCGCCAGTCCCAGCAGCGCACGCAGAATCAGCAGGCTGCCCCACTCGTCTACCAGTGCGCAGGCGATTCCCAACATCGCTGCCAGGCCCAACGCGGCGGCCATGACCGGCTTGCGCCCCCAGCTCTCGGCCAGCGCACCGGATACCAGCAGGCATAGCGCCAGGCTCAGTGTGGTAAGCGACAGCGCCAGGCTGCTGCTGGCCGCAGAAACACGAAAGTGCGCCGCCAGTAGAGGTAGCAGCGGCTGCACACAGTAGAGCATGGCGAAGGTAGCGAAACCGGCACAGAACAGCGCCAGAGTGGCGCGCCGATAACCGGCGCTGCCACGGCTGAGATGGGAAGCGGACATGGGCAGAACGACTCACGAGACATGGGGCAGGCAAGCAATGGATCACAACCCGAAAGCCGATCCAGCGCGCATGCCCGCGAATGAATTCAAGAGCAAATATTAGCACGCTATCGATAAGCCGATCGCGCCTGCACAGTCTCGGACAATCGGCCTTGCCTTGATTCGGCTCAACGGACTTTGCCCTTACTAAAGCTAAGGTCTAGCCTCAGATACGGAACACAATGGAGCCGAGCGAATGGATACCCCGCCCGAGGGCAGAGACGCTAAAGGCCGGGAAACCCGCCTGTTCATCTTTCTCGTCGTCTGCCTCTTTCCCCTCCTTTCGGTCGCCTTGGTCGGCGGATACGGATTCATCATCTGGTTCATGCAGATGCTACTGGGACCACCTGGTCCACCCACCTGATCGTTGTTCACCAGACGGAGCCACGGAACATGGCCGCCCCCCTTCATATCGCCAGTCTGCTGGTACACGTACGACCCGAACTGCTAGCAGCGGTAAAGGCCAACCTGCGCCAGCTCGATGGCCTCGAGCTGCACCAGGAGAGCCCTCAGGGCAAGCTGGTGGTGGTGCTCGAAACCGAGCACGAGCGCCAGATCCTCACGCGCATCGAACAGATCAATGCGCTACCGGGTGTGCTCAATACCGCGCTGGTCTACCACGAACTCCTCGAAACAGAAGGAGACTCAGAATGAAGCTGTCTCGCCGTGAATTCGCCAAAGCCAATGCCGCTGCCATTGCTGCGGCTGCCGCCGGACTGCCGCTCATCGGCACTGCCAGCAACCTGATCACCGAGGCGGACATGACCCGCCTGGACTGGAACAAGGCGCCCTGCCGCTTCTGCGGTACCGGCTGCAGCGTGATGGTGGCCACCCGTGACAACCGCGTAGTCGCCACTCACGGCGACGTCAAGGCCGAAGTCAATCGCGGCCTGAACTGCGTCAAGGGCTACTTCCTATCGAAGATCATGTATGGCGTCGACCGCCTCACACAGCCACTACTGCGCATGAAGAAAGGTGTGTACGACAAGCAGGGCGAACTCCAACCAGTAAGCTGGGAGCAGGCCTTCGACATCATGGCGCAGAAGATCAAGCAGGCCATCGCCGAGCATGGCCCGGAGGCCGTCGGCATGTTCGGCTCCGGCCAGTGGACGGTGTGGGAAGGCTACGCCGCCAACAAGCTGATGAAAGCCGGCTTTCGCAGCAACAACATCGACCCCAATGCGCGCCACTGCATGGCCTCGGCGGTAATGGGCTTCATGCGCACCTTCGGCATGGACGAGCCGATGGGCTGCTACGACGATATCGAGGTTGCCGACACCTTCGTGCTGTGGGGCTCGAACATGGCAGAGATGCACCCGATCCTCTGGAGCCGGGTCACTGATCGTCGCCTCAGCCACCCGAACACCAAGGTCGCCGTGCTTTCCACCTTCGAGCACCGCAGCTTCGATCTCGCCGATATCCCGCTGGTGTTCAAACCGCAGACCGATCTGCTGATCCTCAACTACATCGCCAACCACATCATCGAAAGCGGCGCAGTGAACAAGGACTTCGTCGGCAAGCACACCAAGTTCGCCCGTGGCGCCGATGACATCGGCTACGGCCTGCGTGCCGACAACCCGCTGGAGATGCAGGCCAAGAACGCCGCAAAGGCCAATACCTGGGAAGACATGTCCTTCGAGCAGTTCGCCGCCTTCGTCAAACCCTACACGCTGGCGCGTACCGCGAAGGAGAGCGGCGTGGCGGCCGAGCGTCTCAAGGCCCTGGCCGAGCTGTACGCCGATCCCAAACGCAAGGTCATGTCGTTCTGGACCATGGGCTTCAACCAACACACCCGCGGCGTCTGGGCCAACAACCTGATCTACAACCTGCACCTGCTCACCGGCAAGATCAGCGAGCCGGGCAACAGCCCCTTCTCCCTCACCGGCCAACCATCGGCCTGCGGCACCGCGCGCGAGGTGGGGACCTTCTCCCACCGCCTGCCTGCCGACATGCTGGTAGCCAATCCCAAACACCGCGAAACCGCCGAGAAGATCTGGAAGCTGCCGCCCGGCACCATCCAGGAAAAGCCCGGCTTTCATGCCGTGGAACAGAGCCGCAAGCTCAAGGACGGCGTGCTCAAGGTCTATTGGACGCAGGTCAGCAACAACATGCAGGCCGGCCCCAACATCATGCAGGAGGTCCTGCCAGGCTGGCGCAATCCGCAGGCCTTCGTCATAGTCTCCGATGTCTACCCCACCGTCTCGGCCCAGGCCGCCGACCTGATCCTACCCAGCGCCATGTGGGTTGAAAAGGAAGGCGCCTACGGCAATGCCGAGCGCCGCACGCAGTTCTGGCACCAGTTGGTGAAGGCCCCGGGCGAGGCCAAGTCAGACCTCTGGCAACTGGTGGAGTTTTCCAAGCGCTTCACCACCGATGAGGTCTGGCCCGCTGAACTGCTGGCCAAGGCCCCGGAGTACAAGGGCAAGACGCTGTATCAGGTGCTGTTCGCCAATGGCCAGATCGACCAGTTCCCCAGCGAGCAGATCGCGACCGGCTACGCCAATGACGAGGCTGCGGCCTTTGGCTTCTATCTGCAGAAGGGGCTGTTCGAGGAATACGCCCAGTTCGGCCGCGGACATGCCCATGACCTGGCGCCGTTCGACAGCTATCACGCAGCACGTGGCCTGCGCTGGCCGGTGGTCGATGGCAAGGAGACGCGCTGGCGTTACCGCGAGGGCCTCGACCCCTATGTGGAGAAAGGCAGCGGCGTGCAGTTCTACGGTTACCCGGACAAACGCGCATTGATCTTCGCCCTGCCCTACGAGCCGCCAGCCGAGACGCCGGATGATGAGTTTCCGTTCTGGCTCAGCACCGGCCGTGTGCTGGAACACTGGCACACCGGCAGCATGACCCAGCGCGTCGAGGAGTTGCACGGCGCCGTGCCTGACGCGCTGGTGTACATGCACCCGGATGATGCCAAGGCGCTCGAGGCGCGGCGCGGCAGCGAGGTCAAGGTGATCAGCAGACGTGGAGAGATCCGCGCCCGCATCGAAACCCGCGGCCGCAACAAGCCGCCGCGCGGCCTGGTATTCGTGCCCTTCTTCGACGCCAACAAACTGATCAACAAGGTCACCCTGGACGCCACCGATCCGATCTCCAAGCAGACCGATTACAAGAAGTGTGCGGTGAAGATCGAACTGGTCAGCCTGGCCTGAGGAGAGCCGTCATGAGCCTGCGTTTCCTGCCTCTGCTACTGCTCACCGCCTTCAGCCTGGCCGTCGCCGGTGAGCTCAATTACCCACTCGATGCCCCCGCTCCGGACGGTCGCCGCCCAGGCGGCACACTTAGCCAGACACTCCCAGCCCCAGTGCTGGGCAATGAGGAAAACAAGGATCTGCGCCGCGAGCGCAACTACCCGGAACAGCCACCGACCATCCCGCACAGCATTCGCGGCTACCAGGTGGACGCCAACGGCAACAAGTGCCTGACCTGCCACAGCCGGGCCGGCAGTGCCCGCAGCCAGGCACCGATGATCAGCATCACCCACTACATGGACCGTGACGGCCAGCCCCTCGCTGCGGTGTCACCGCGACGCTACTTCTGCACCCAGTGCCATGTGACTCAGCACGACGTTAAGCCCCTAGTCGGCAACAGCTTCCGCAATATCGACCACCTGCTCGAAGACGAAGCAGCCGGCACGGCAAAACCCTGAGGAGGCCTTCCATGAAGTCGTTAATGGCCCTGTTCAAGGAGTACTGGGGCATCCTGCGTCGCCCGAGCGTGCATTACAGTCTGGGTTTTCTCACACTCGGTGGTTTCATCGCCGGAATCATATTCTGGGGCGGCTTCAACACTGCGCTGGAGGCCACCAACACCGAGCAGTTCTGCATCTCCTGCCATGAGATGCGCGACAACGTCTACGTCGAACTGCAGGACACCATTCACTACAGCAACCGCTCCGGTGTGCGGGCCACCTGTCCGGATTGCCACGTGCCGCACCAGTGGACGGACAAGATCGCGCGCAAGATGCAGGCGTCGAAAGAGGTCTGGGGCAAGATCTTCGGTACCATCAACACCCGTGACAAGTTTCTCGCCCACCGCCGCGAGCTGGCCGAGCACGAATGGGCGCGGCTCAAGGCCAACGACTCGCTGGAGTGCCGCAACTGCCACAACTTCGATTACATGGACTTCACCAAGCAGAGCCCGCGCGCCCGGCAAATGCACTCCAACGCCCTGGCCAGCGGCGAGGCCACCTGCATCGACTGCCACAAGGGCATCGCTCATCAGTTGCCGGACATGAGCGGCGTGCCGGGTTGGTAAGCGCCATGGCCTCCCCGCAGCGTGTCACAGGCCCACAAAGCGGAGTCCTCGGCATTCGTTATGCACACGGGATACCCTGCGCGTTTCTAGTCTCCGCGCAGTTGCTGCAACTTTTTGAGCAGGCCTGCGGCAGTCTGCTCACCGACCAGGCGCTCGCGCAACTTGCCGTCCGCATCGACGATATAGGTCACCGGTAGCACGTCATTACGCGGCAGCTCGAAACGCGCCGCCGGGTCCTGCGCCAGCACGGTGAAACGAATGTCAAAACTGTCCGCTGCACGCTTGAGGTCATCGCCCTGCAGGGCGTCAAAATTGACGCCGATCACTCGCGCCGACCGGTTCTTCAGCTCTTCTTCCAGGGCGTTGAGCTCGGGAATTTCCGTGCGGCACGGTGCGCACCATTCAGCCCAATAATTAATGACTAGCCACTGGCCATCCAAGCTCTCAGCCGTTACCTTTCGTCCATGCTGATCAAGGCCGTAATCTTCGGCACAAGCCGTCAGCAGCACAGCGGCGCAGATACCCATGACAGCCTTGCCGACATTCCGGAGCCCTAAGCCCATGTACTCGATCCTCGTCCACCCGGGGTTGATATGACGCTGGATGCCCTGCGCCTGGAAGTACCGGACATCCGCGAGGACAACAGCGTATCGCCGGCGGAAATCGTCCAGCGACTCGCGACGGCTCGCCACCTGGAGCAGGAAAATGGCCTGCAACACGTGCTGGGCCTTTTATTTTCGCTCAATCGCAGCGCCCTGACCTTACTGGAAAGGCAGCGTGCGCTGCAAAACTTCAGTGACGAATACCGCCATTACGCCGGCCTTGCCAATCGCCAGCATCCGCCAAGCACGCTGTTCGTGCGTTTCTGCGGCGAGCTGGCGATCGGTTTCAAACGCCTGCTGCTGCAAATCCTGCAGGGGCGTCAACCATCGATGCCGCACCTGGCCTGGTGCCTGTACATGGCCCAGCACTTCCTTGCCCAGCAGTTGCTGCGCCACTATCAGCTGTACCAGGAGCCACCCGCAGCGCTCTGGCGCGACAGCCACTTGCTGTATTGGATCGGCGAGCATCAGCAGTGTCTGGACGAGCCAGTGGCTGCGGCCTTCGAGCCGAAGCCGGCCAGCACCCTGCGCGGTCTCTACCAGCAGATGCTGCTATTGGCCCTGAGCAACCCCTTCCACCTCGATGAAGGCGAATGCCTGACTCTTTTCAGCGCACTGGCGCCTCTGGCCGCGCTGGCCAGATTGCAAGCCTGGGACGAGGAAGACGAAATCGAAGGTCCGGTAGTCGACCTCAGCGAATCACAGGCCTGCCTGAGTTTCGAACAACGTATCGAAGGCGAGGCCGCCAACCTGCGCCGCTTCGAACTGGGAGCTCTGCTGATCGCGCTGCATGAACCAGCGCCACTGCAAAGCACGCAGGAGCGTCAGTTGCTTGAACGAGTACGTCAGCATTGGCTGGGACGCCAGCAACGTCGCCATGAACGCGCCGACCTGGACGGACAATGCAGCCTGGTGGTCGGCCTACCAGCCATTCATGCGCAACTGCTGGACAAGCTGCCACAACGCACCGAGGCACAGATTCTCGATGCCAGCCCAGGCGGTGCGCGCCTGCTGTGCAACGCCAACGAGGGCGGGCAACTGCAGGTCGGGCAACTGGTTCTGCTGCTTACCAATGGCACACCGACTCTGGCACTGGTGCGCTGGCGTCATCTCAATAACGAAGGCTTGCACCTCGGGCTGCGCTATCTGAAAGGCCTGCCACGGCCGGTCTGGCTGCGACGCGCACCCAATGCGCAGACTCATCCGGGTGTATTGCAGAGTACCCCGGCACCGGGCAACGGCTGGCACCACGGCCTGTGGCTGCCCAACGGCCAGTTCGCCTCCGGCGAGCACCTTTGGCTGCAACTGGTCAGCGTGCATAATCAGGCAATCCTCCCTCTCCCCGAAAGCAACCTGCAGACCTCATCGGTTACTCGTCACCCGCTGCGCCTGGCCTGATACGCGAAACTGCGACTCCAGTCACGCGGTCTGTCCGCCGAGTGCACAGTTTCGCCAGCAGGTGGCTGCTTATAATTCCCGGTACTAACGTCTCACCTAGCCTGGAATTTCACCATGTCCCAAGCGCAAGACAAGCTGATTGGCTCCGTGCCCTCGCGCATCGTCGACGCCGCTCACCTGCTGGTCACGCCCTACGAGGGGCGCGTAGCCGAATACAACGTCGCCACCTGGCTGCAACTGCCGGGGCTGGCCAATCTGCCGGTGTCGCTGCTGGTGAGTTATCGCGATGGAGACAAGCGTCGCGAGGTCAACGTCGACCACGGCAAGGTCAATGCCCATGGCAAGATCCTGCTCTCGGGGATCGCTCGCATGCCGGTGCGGCTGAAGATCGAAGACATGCAGGTGCGCCTGCGCTCGGCGGTGCCGGCGCAAAGCCTGGTAGTCGAGGAATTCTTCGTTCAAGCCGTCGAATTGGCCAACAGCGAGAGCCGCCAGGCCATGGCCTGAGACAGAACTGGAACATCAAGCCCCGCGCATCGACGCGGGGTTTCGCTTTCAGCCTGCGGAAACTCCGGTACTGGGCGCAACCTGCGGATTTGAGTCGTCAGCGTCTGGCTGCAGGTTTTCGGTAGCAACATGCTCGAGCAACGACTCCGGCCAACGTGCGAAGTGCAGCCCAGTGATTCGGTTGAGCCGCGTCAGCGCTTCCTGCGGATCGCGTCGATGAAGGTGGATTACCCTGTTTTTTACCGTCATTACTGCCTGCGTCCTCAGCGATCCCTGCCTTGCTGGCAGTTCGATAGCAACTGACCTTACATCTGCTAGAAGCGTGCCAGCCCTTCTACAACGCATTCATTGCCGCCACGCCTGTGCTCAGAGCGCATCAGGCCTGGGCAACGCCTGAAAGTGACGTTTTTCGTCACCCTCCGTTACGCTTCCTCAGGTCTTCCCCGGCAACCAGTCCGCCAGACTGGCGCCGAACTGCTCCTCGCGCTCCGCTTGCATGTGCTCCAGTCCCTCGCGCAATGCCGGATACCAAGGTTCGTCGAGCTGAGCGGGCAGTTGTGAGAGGCTCGGCAACGGCCAAGGGCTGCACTCAAGTAGTTGATGCAGGGAAAAATTATGCAGGTCACGGCATAGCACCCAACCTCCACCGCTGGCCTTGCATGCCAGGTGCTCGCGCTCGAGGAAGTCCATCACTTGACTCCACTCGTCCTCGGGTAAACGCCAGCCAGCACGCTGCATATCGCCGTAATGCAGGACTTCGCCCTTCTGCTGACGCTTGAGCAACAGGCGCAGCACCACTAACAGAATCAATCCCTTGGGGATGGGTTCGCGGCGCCAGTGTCGTGGTTGCGAGAGGCCGTACACCAGCTCGGCGCCCAGCAGTACGATCAACCAGGACAGATAGATCCACAGCAGAAACAGCGGCACCGTGGCGAAGGCGCCGTAGATCAGGTGGTAACCGGGAAACAGGCGCACGTATAGGCCGAACAGTGCCTTGGCCACTTCGAACAGTACGGCGCTGAACAAACCGCCCAGCAACGCATGACGCAAGGGCACCCGAGTATTCGGGACCGCCGCATAGAGCAAGGTAAAGGCTGCGATGCTCGATAGCAGCGGCGCGAAGGCAAGCAGGGTCTTGGCGCCCAAGACGGCATCCGGCCCGGAAATCAGCGACAGCGAGGCGATATAGGTACTGATCGCAAAACCTGCCCCCAGTAGCAACGGCCCGAGGCTGAGGATCGCCCAGTACAGCAGAAAGCTGGACATACCGCGGCGCGGCTGACGCACCCGCCAGATCACGTTGAAGGTCTTTTCGATGGTCACCAGCATGAGGAAGGCGGTGACAGCCAGCAGCCCCACGCCGAACCAGGTCAACTGCCGCGCCTGAGTGGTGAACTCGCGCAGGTACTCCTGCACCGTCTCGCCAGTGGAAGGCACGAAGTTATTGAAGATGAAACCCTGGATGTCCTCGCCCACGTCCTTGAATGCCGGAATCGCCGAAAGCATGGCGAAGGTCACGGTCATCATCGGCACCACGGCGAACAAGGTGGTGTAGGTCAAGGCAGCCGCATTGCCTGCGCCACGGTTCTCCACGAAACGCTTGTAGAGACTCAGCCAGAACCCCAGCCAGTCCTTAAAACGAACCCGCATGCCCTCTCCTTAGCTCTCAAACCTTACAGACAGTGCGCCGCGTGAAAAGGTCGCAGCAAAGCGACCCAGCGGTTTGCGTGCATCCGCGCACCAGACGGTTAGAATAGCCGCCACCTCAAGCCGGATGCGAGCCACCATGACCGACCTGACCCTCTACCACAACCCGCGCTGCTCGAAATCCCGCGGCGCTCTGGAGCTGCTGGAAGCCCGCGGCCTGCAACCGCAGGTAGTGCGCTATCTGGAAGCACCACCCAGCGCTGGCGAAATCAAGAGCTTGCTCGGCAAGCTGGGCATCACCGCCCGCGAACTGTTGCGCAGCGGCGAAGACGAGTACAAGGCACTAGGCCTGGGCGATACCGGTTTGAGCGAGGCGCAGCTGATCGAGGCCATGGTCAGGCATCCCAAACTGATCGAGCGCCCGATTCTGATCGCTGGCGACAAGGCCGTGATCGGCCGCCCACCGGAAAAAGTGCTGGAGCTGCTGGCATGAGCGCGCCTTATATCCTCGTGCTCTACTACAGCCGCCACGGCGCCACCGCGCAGATGGCCAGGCAGATCGCCCGTGGTGTCGAGATGGCCGGCCTGGAAGCACGTCTGCGCACGGTGCCGGCGGTATCCAGCGAATGCGAAGCCGTTGCGCCGAGCGTGCCGGAGGACGGCGCCATGTATGCCACCCTGGACGACCTGAAGAACTGCTCGGGCCTGGCCCTGGGTAGCCCGACCCGTTTCGGCAACATGGCCGCACCACTCAAGTACTTCATCGATGGCACCAGCAACCTGTGGCTCACCGGCGAACTGGTTGGCAAACCAGCTGGCGTGTTCACCTCCACCGCCAGCCTGCATGGCGGCCAGGAGACCACCCTGCTGTCGATGATGCTGCCGCTGTTGCACCACGGCATGCTGGTCTGCGGCCTGCCCTACAGCGAATCGGCCCTGCTCGAAACCCGCGGCGGTGGCACCCCCTACGGCCCCAGCCACCATGCCGGCGGCGACGGCAAACGCGCGCTGGACGAGCATGAAACAGCCCTGTGCCGCGCACTGGGTCAACGCCTGGCGCAAACCGCCAGCAAACTGGAGCGCTGAACGTGGCCCGAGCGAAGAAACCCTTGCCCAGCCTCGAATGGCTGAAGCCACGGGTCAAACTCAGTCGAGCGCTGAGCCTGTTCAGTTTCATAGCCTTACTGACCCTGCTGCTGGTGTGGAATCTGGGCTTCGCCGATCTGCATGGCGCGCGGGTCGGCGTGGTGCTGGCCATTCAGCTGCTGCCGCTGGCGCTGCTCGCCCCCGGGATGCTGATGGGCAACGCCCGCGCCCATGCCTGGGCCTGCTTCGTGGTCAATATCTACTTCATCCAGGGCGTACTGGCCGCCATCGATCCGGCGCGTGCACTGTTCGGCGCGCTGGAGGCGGTAATCAGCTTCGGCCTGTTCTGCACGGCGCTGCTGTATACGCGCTGGCGCTTCCAGTACGACCGCAAGTTGGCAGGGGAATAAGCAACAGCCTTAAGCCGCGCTATTCAGGGGTCTTGGTTGGTGCGCCGTGCGCACCGAGGGCCGCTCGGACGCTGAATCACGCTGTAGTCGGGTTTGCAGACAGGCAGAGCGATGTGATGACCGACGTATGTTGGCTTGCGGCTTGCCGCTACCAGCCCAGCGTTTCCTTGAGAAAGGGAATGGTCAGCTTGCGCTGGGCCTGTAGCGAAGCCTGATCCAGGCGCTCCAGCAACTCGAACAGCGCGCTCATGCTGCGTTCGCCACGGGTGAGGATGAAGCGACCGACCTCATCGCTCATCTGTAGGCCACGACGCGAGGCACGCAGCTGCAGGGCGCGTAGCTTGTCTTCATCGGACAGTTCATGTAGCTGGAAGACCAGCGAAAGGGTCAACCGCGACTTCAGATCGGGTAGTTGAATGGGCAACTCGCGCGGCGACATAGTGCCGGCCAGCAACAGACGCCGGCCGCTGTCACGCAGACGATTGAACAGGTGGAACAAACCCTCCTCCCAATCGCTGCGGCCGGCCACTGCATCGAGATCATCGAGGCAAACCAGCTCGCACAGCTCGAGGTTGTCGAGCAGCTCCGGGCCGTGTTGCACCACCTCGCCAAGCGGCAGGTACACCACCGCCTCGCCGCGCTGCTCGAAACGCAGGCAGGCGGCCTGCAGCAAGTGGCTGCGCCCCACGCCCTCAGTGCCCCACAGATAGATCAGGCTTTCCGTCCAGCCGGCATCGGCCTCGCACAGACGCTCGACATAGCCCAGGGCCGCGGCATTGGCGCCGGGGTAGTAGTTGGCGAAGGTGGCGTCGTCACGCAGACGCACCCCCAGAGGCAGCTGGATTGGTTTCATGCTCAGGGTCTGTTCCCGTTTCGGCGCGAGCCGCGTTGCTGCGCCAAATGGCGCCAGGCCAGGCGTGGAGCGCAGGTAATGGTCACTCCCTTGCCAAGCTCCACAACGCAGCATGGCGCCATTTGCCGCGCAACCCGAAGGGCCGGGCCAGTTTTTGCGCGCTGCTGCGTTATTCGTCGTTCATTTGGAATAACCAAATCTCTCTCCTCATGCCTTGCCCCGCGCAAAAACTGGCTCCGGCGCGGCCGCGGCGAAACGGGAACAGACCCTACCTCGTCGGTTCATCAGAACCGCTGTTGGACTCTCCGTAAAGACCGGAAAGTTTATACAAATCATGGGCATGGCGCAGCAGAACCATGATCACTGCGGCAACCGGCAAGGCCAGCAGCACGCCGGTGAAGCCAAACAGCTGGCCGCCAGCGAGGATGGCAAAGATCACTGCGACCGGATGCAAACCGATGCGATCGCCCACCAGCATGGGCGTCAGGACCATACCTTCGAGCAGTTGGCCGATCATGAACACCACACCGATGCCGATCAGCGGATAGGGCTCAAGACCGAACTGGAACAATGCGGCAGTCAACGCCGCACCGATACCGACGATGAAGCCCATATAGGGCACGATACTCGCCAGGCCAGCCAGCACACCGATCAGCAACCCCAACTCCAACCCCACCAGCATCAGGCCAGTGGCGTAGATGATGCTCAACGCCAGCATTACCATCAATTGGCCGCGCAGGAAGGCGCCCAGTACTTCATGACATTCGCCTGTCAGCTTGACTACCAACCCTTCGCGCTGACGCGGTAGCAGGCGACGCATGCGCTCGACCAGCACGTCCCAGTCGCGCATCAGGTAGAAGCTCACCACCGGAATCAGCAGCAGGTTGCCCAGCCAGGCCAGCAGCGCCAGGCCCGACGACGTGGCCTGAGCCAACACCATCTTGAGCACATCGGTGGTCTTGCCGATGTTATCGGTGAAGACCTGCTTGAGCTGGTCGATCTGCAGCAAGTCATCCTGCAAACCCAGATGTGATTGCGACCAAGGCAACGCCGTGCCCTGCAGCCAGTCGAGCATTTCCGGCGCCAGCTGGTACAGACGCACCAGCTGGCGTCCCAGCATGGGCACCAGCACCAGTAACAGGATCAGCAGCACCAGCGCGAACAGCGTGAACACCACCACGACGCCGCCGGTGCGCGACAGGCGGTGCCGCTCGAGGCGGTCGACCAGCGGGTCGCCCAGATAGGCCAGCAGGATACCGATCAGGAACGGGGAAAGAATCGGGTGCAACAGGTACAGCAGCCAGCCGAGCAGGAACAGCCCAGCCATCCATAGCCAACGGGTGGAATCGGTCATGCTCGCGTCCTCGATGCGAAACGGCGCCAGGAAGGCGCCGCGGAACTGGGCTGTGGTCTACCCGACAGGAATTCTACCAACGAAAGCGCAACTGATCGGTGCGCGGTTTCACCTGCAGAGCCTCGGTTGCAGCGGCCTCCGGATTCTCTACCGACTCAGCGGCATCGAGCGGCGCGCTGACTTCCTGCAACTGCCCCAGTGCCAGTTGCGCACGCAGTTGCTCCGGGCTGGCGCTGACCTGATAGACCAGGCGCTGGCCATCGATCTCCTGCAAACGCGCTGCGAAGGGTTCGAGCAAGCGCTCCAGCGCCGCGAAACGCCCCAGATCAGCACCTTCGATTACCAGCGTCAGGCTTTGCGCAGCACCAGGCTTGACCAGAAAACGCGGGGCCAGGCGCTCGGCCACCGCCAGCAGCACGGCATCGGCCAACGCAGACTGATCGGCGCCTTCGGCCTTGCCCTGTTCACGCTCGTCGCCCAGCCACAGGCGCCAGGTAGCCTGCCAACTGCCACCGCTTTCGGTCGCCTGCACGGCCAGCAGGGCATCGGCGCCATAGCGCTCGGAGGCCTCGCGCAGTGCCTGCGGATCGTTGGCCAGCAAGGCATCGGCATTGCCCAGCGCCTGCTCGCTCAGGTCCGCCAGCGGCAGACGCAGCGGCAGGCCACGATGCTGAGCAGCATCGCGCAGCAACGCCGATGCACTCTGGCTTTCGCCAACCAGTTGGCTGCCTTCCGGCGATTCGTTGAGCCACCAGGTGAGAATGGCCGGACGGTTGGCACCCCATAGGGCCAGGCCAGCCTGGCGTAGCTGGTGATCGGTGCTGGCCGGATCGAACTCGACCAACAGCGCGTCACCTTCATAGCCGTACTGACTGACGATCTGTTGCGGGTCCTTGCGCAGACCTTCCAGCCCGGCGCTCTGCAGCGCCTTGGTATCACCGGTCAAACGCTGCACCAGAGTCTGCAATGCCTTCTGCATGGCCGCGTCACGGCTTTCCGGCTGCTGATCCGCCACGGGTTCACGCACCTGATAAAGACCGGTAACCGGCGCAGCCAATGCCGGCAGGCTCAGGAGCGACAGACAGAAAAACAGCAGGCGGATGGGCAAACGCATTGGGGCGGACTCTCGCAAGGGATGGCTGCACGGAGGGCTGCCACAAGGGCGTATACCTTAAACAGCCGCTCACGCCCCGGCAACCAGAGCCCGTGCCTGCGACGAAGCGCATGCACGCGAGTGGCCGCTACCGGGCAAGCCTGATAAAATCGCGCGCCTTCGCCAGCCGGTACGCGCGCCGGGCTCCTTGGATGAGCCTGCGCCACGTCGGCGCCTACACGAACTCCCCATCCAAAGGCCCGGATCTATGAGCAAGCAACCCTCCATCAGCTACAAGGACGCAGGCGTCGACATCGATGCCGGTGAAGCCCTGGTCGAGCGCATCAAGGGCGTGGCCAAGCGCACTGCGCGTCCGGAAGTCATGGGTGGCCTGGGCGGCTTCGGCGCCCTGTGCGAGATCCCGGCCGGCTACAAGCAACCCGTCCTGGTGTCCGGTACCGATGGCGTCGGCACCAAGCTGCGCCTGGCGCTGAACCTGAACAAGCACGACAGCATCGGCCAGGACCTGGTCGCCATGTGCGTCAACGATCTGGTGGTCTGCGGCGCCGAGCCGCTGTTCTTCCTCGACTACTACGCCACCGGCAAGCTCAACGTCGATGTGGCCGCCACCGTGGTCACCGGCATCGGCGCAGGCTGCGAACTGGCTGGCTGCTCTCTGGTCGGTGGTGAAACTGCCGAGATGCCGGGCATGTACGAAGGCGAGGACTACGACCTGGCCGGATTCTGCGTTGGCGTGGTGGAAAAGAGCGAAATCATCGACGGTTCCAAGGTGGTCACTGGCGACGCCCTGATTGCACTACCCTCCTCCGGCCCGCACTCCAACGGCTACTCGTTGATCCGCAAGATCATCGAAGTCTCCGGCGCCGACATCGAGCAGGTGCAACTGGATGGCAAGGCCCTGGCTGACCTGCTGATGGCGCCGACCCGCATCTACGTCAAGCCGTTGCTCAAGCTGATCAAGGACACCGGCGCGGTCAAGGCCATGGCCCACATCACCGGCGGCGGCCTGCTGGACAACATCCCGCGCGTACTGCCGCAAGGCGCCCAGGCGGTGATCGACGTCGCCAGCTGGAATCGCCCGGCCGTGTTCGACTGGCTGCAGGAAAAGGGCAACGTCGACGAGCACGAAATGCACCGCGTCCTGAACTGCGGTGTCGGCATGGTCATCTGCGTCGCTCAGGATCAGGTCGAAACCGCCCTGGCCAGCCTGCGCGCCAGCGGCGAGCAACCCTGGGTCATCGGCCAGATCACCGAAGCGGCAGAAGGTGCAGCCCAGGTTCAATTGAACAACCTGAAAGCCCACTGATGCCCTGCAATGTCGTCGTCCTGATCTCCGGGTCAGGCAGCAATCTGCAAGCGCTGATCGACAGCGTTGCCCACGACGGCAACCCGGCACGCATCGCCGCGGTTATCTGCAACCGCGCCGGTGCCTATGGCCTGGAGCGGGCGAAACAGGCCGCAATCGCCACCGAACTGCTTGACCACAAGCAGTTCGACGGCCGCGAAGCCTTCGATGCAGCCCTGATCCAGGCCATCGACGCCCACCAGCCTGATCTGGTAGTCCTGGCAGGCTTCATGCGCATCCTCACACCGGGCTTCGTGCAGCATTACTCAGGCCGCCTGCTGAATATCCATCCGTCACTGCTACCCAAGCACAAAGGGCTGCACACCCATCAGCGCGCCTTGGAGGCCGGCGATACCGAGCACGGCTGCAGCGTGCACTTCGTGACAGAGGAACTCGATGGTGGCCCTCTGGTCGTACAAGCTGTGCTGCCAGTCATGGCAGACGACACGGCCGAAAGCCTTGCGCGCCGCGTGCATCAGCAGGAACACCAGATCTATCCTCTGGCTGTACGCTGGTTTGCCGAAGGCCGCTTGCGTCTTGGCGCTCAAGGCGCAATGCTGGATGGCCAGCCGCTGCCCGCCAGCGGCCACCTGATTCGAACCTAGGAGACTCTATGCGTCGTGCCCTGCTGTTCGCCCTGACACTGTTCAGCCTGCCCGCCCTTGCCGAGGATCTGCAGCCCTTCTCCGCCAGCTACACTGCGGACTGGAAGCAGCTACCGGTCAGTGGCAGCGCCGAGCGTAGCCTCAAGCGCGAAGATGACGGCCGCTGGACCCTCAACTTCGAAGCGTCGATGCTGGTCGCCGGCCTCACCGAACAAAGCACCTTCCGGGTCGACAACCAGACCCTGATGCCACTGACCTACCGCCTCAATCGCAGCGGCCTGGGCAAAGGCAAGAAGGTCGAGCAGGACTTCGACTGGGAACAGAAGCAAGTGATCGGCACCGACCGTGGTGACGCCGTGCGCTTCCCGCTCAATCGCGGCCTGCTGGACAAGTCCACCTACCAGATCGCCCTGCAACAGGACGTCGCGGCCGGCAAGAAGAGCGTGAGCTATCAGGTGGTCGACGGTGACGAGATCGAAACCTACGATTTCCGTGTGCTGGGCGAAGAAGTGGTACGCACCAAGGCGGGCCTGATCGACGCGATCAAGGTCGAGCGCGTGCGGGACCCCACGCAGAGCACCCGCAAGACCGTGTTGTGGTTCGCCAAGGACTGGGGCCACCTGCTGGTTCGCCTGCATCAGGTGGAGACCGACGGCAAGGAATACCAGATCATGCTCAAGGAAGGCACCGTCTCCGGCAAGTCGGTGGAAGGTCGTCGCGACTGATTGGCAAGCGCAAAAAAAGAACCGGGCAAATGCCCGGTTTTTTTATGGTTTTTTGCATTCTCGCGGAGAGGATACGCTTGACACCGGACTGGCAATTAAGTGTTAGCTGTCGATGACTTGGCACTATCCATTATCACGCCGCCTGGCCTGATGGGTTTCGCCCCTTACGGGCGAGTCACTTTCTCTTGCTTGCCCAAGAGAAAGTAACCAAAGAGAAGGGCACCCCACCATCCGGCCCCGGCTACGCCGGGGTTCCCTCGCTCCATCACCACTCCAGGGGCACGCCACGAAGGGTCATCCCTGGCCCATCGTGGCTCTCGCGACATCCATGTCGCTCAACCCCTTACGCGGAGATTCCACTCGGCCTACTGAAGGGGACTTGGGCTTCGTCTGTACCATCGCAGTTGAAGAGCAAAGGCAAGGCACAGACGCCGCCAATTTCAATTTCGCGAAGATTACGCAAGCTCGCGGTCCGGTCCCCCTCAGGAGGCCGAGTGGAGGTGTTGCGTAGGGGAGCGAGCCGCATGGATGCGGCGAGAGGCTTAATGGGCCAGGGATGGCCCATGTAAGCCGGCCTCCGGAGCAGCGCCGGAACGAGGGAAGTTTCGCGCAGCGAAACCCGAATGTTGGGGTGCCCTTCTTTGGCACACCTTTCTTGGGCAAGCAAGAAAGGTGTGGCGCCCGTAAGGGGCGCAACCCAAACGCTCAGCACACGCGCTAACGGATGGTGCTAAGCCCGTGAGCAATACGCACACAAACTTGCCAGTCCGGTCTCAACCCGCACTTTCCACAAACGATGCGAAGAACTTTTTATTGCCTGCTCCGGGCGCTGGCTGGCAGCACCCGGTACTAGCTCAATCCTGACTCACCGCACCGATCTTGTGGATCGACAGGTCGGCGCCGTTGTACTCCTCCTCCTGACTCAGACGAATACCCAAAGACACCTTGAGCAAGCCGTACACCACGAAGCCACCGACCAGCGCGACCACCACGCCCAGCGCAGTGCCGATCACCTGGCTGGCCAGGCTGACGCCTCCCAGGCCACCGAATGCTTCGAGGCCGAAGATGCCGCAAGCGATGCCGCCCCAGATGCCGCACAGGCCATGCAGCGGCCAGACGCCGAGCACGTCATCGATCTTCCACTTCACCTGAGTCGCGGTGAATGCCCAGACAAACAGAGCACCGGCAATCGCGCCAGTAACCAGGGCGCCAATCGGATGCATCAGGTCCGAGCCGGCGCAGATCGCGACCAGACCGGCGAGCGGGCCGTTGTGCAGGAAGCCTGGGTCATTGCGCCCTACCAGCAGCGCGGCGACGGTACCACCGACCATGGCCATCAGCGAGTTGACCGCCACCAGGCCACTGACGCCTTCGAGCGTCTGCGCACTCATCACGTTGAAGCCGAACCAGCCGATGATCAGAATCCACGAGCCCAGCGCCAGGAATGGAATGTTCGACGGCGCCATGGCCACCAGCTTGCCGTCGCGATAGCGACCATTGCGACGCCCCAGCAACAACACCGCGCCGAAGGCCAGCCATCCGCCCATGGCATGCACCACCACCGAACCGGCAAAATCATGGAAGCCTGCGCCGAAGCGAGTCTCGAGCCAAGCCTGGAAGCCGTAGTTGCCATTCCAGATCATGCCTTCGAAGAAGGGATAGACGAACGCCACGATCAACGCCGTGGCGCATAGCTGCGGGCCGAACCTGGCGCGCTCGGCGATACCACCGGAGATGATTGCCGGAATCGCCGCCGCGAAGGTCAGCAGGAAGAAGAACTTCACCAGACCGTACCCGTGGTTCTCCGTCAGCACCGCCGCCGGCTCGAAGAAGTTGATGCCGTAGGCGATCCAGTAGCCAATGAAGAAATACGCCAGGGCGGAGATGGCGAAATCCGAGAGAATCTTCGATAGCGCGTTGACCTGGTTTTTCTGCCGCACCGTTCCCACTTCAAGGAAGGCAAAACCGGCATGCATGGCCAGGACCATGATTGCACCCAGCAGGATGAACAGGGTATTGGAGCCGTGGATCAGCGTGGCCACGGCACTGTTGATGTTTTCCATCGAGAAAGAAAACTCCGGAGGCAGAAGAAAAAGCACCAAACAAAGGCACAAAACCGAAAATGCGCACCACAATGCAGCCAGCAAATGCAACGCGCCCTCGAAAAGTGCTGTCTGACGGCCCCAAAATAGCGCCGCCGAAGACTGACTGATCGATGCTTATTTCTTGTTAATCAAATGGTTATGCGCGAAATTGACCATCCTGAGCCGCATCGAGAAGGCCCCATCACAGGGCATTTCGCGACCTTCGCGCACCAGCAAAATGCAATCGCTATACCAAACACCAAACCGGTCACTTCACGACTATTCTTGCGGAACCCTCACGCAGCAGCGCACTCGTAAACAGTAGATACCCAACGCAGAGGACTGCTCACCATGCCACGCAAAGCTGCTACTCCAAGCACCAAGGACGCCCTGCTGGATGAATTCCAGGCTCTGGTCAGCGACACCGAGAAGCTCCTGCAACATTCCGCCAGCCTCGCTGGTGAACAGGCCGAAGCGCTGCGCGATGACATTCGCAGCAGCCTTGACCGTGCCCGTGACACCTTGCACAAAGCCGAGTCCGGCCTGCGCGAACAGGGCAAGATCGCCGTCGACGCCACTGAGGATTACGTGCACAAGCACCCGTGGCAGGCGCTCGGCCTGTCGGCCGCTATCGGTCTGGTGCTCGGCCTGCTGATCAGCCGCCGTTGACTGCGCCCATGTCCAACGGCCCCTCGCCACGGCGCCTGGGTGCAGCCCTGTTGGGCCTGCTCCAGGGCCACGTGGCGCTGCTCGCTCATGAACTCGAAGACCAACGCAACCAGGCACTGCGTGCGCTGCTCCTCGGCGGTCTGTGCCTGGCCTTCACCCTGCTCCTGCTGATAGGTCTGTCCGCTCTGCTGCTGATCGTCTACTGGGATACGCACCGCCTGGCAGTCGCCACAGGCCTGTGCCTGTTCTACGGTTTTGGCTTGCTCGTTTGTGGCGCCTGGCTGCTGACCAGTCTGCGCAACGCCAAGCCGCCGTTCAGCGCCAGCCTTGAAGAACTGCAACGTGACCGCGAGCAACTGCTGCCATGACGCCGACCTTGCCTCCAGGCGCCTCGCGCCGTGAACTTCGTAAAGCCGTGCTGCGCATGCGTCTGGAAATGCACCGCCAGGAACTGCGCCATGAAATGCTGCAGATCAGCCAACCACTCAAACAGGTACGCGAGTACGGACAGCGCCTGCGCCAGGGCAATGCACCCTTTTTGCTCACTGGCGGCGCACTGGCACTGGCCGGGCTGCTCGGAGGCAAACGCGGCTGGCGTCGCTGGTTACGCCTGGCACTGATCATTGCGCCGCTACTTCGGCGTCGGCAAAGCGGCATCGACTGACATGGAAACTGGCCGGGACCTGGGCTGGCCGCGATCTTGCTTGGCTGAGCGATCCAGCCGCCACCAGGTGGCTCAACCGCTCAGCGCTAAGGACACCCCAGGTGATCGACGGACTGCCTTTTGCCGTCTTCCAACCCTTCATCGACACCGCCACCGGCCGTATCGCCGGTGTCGAAGCGCTGGCTCGGCTGCGCGATGGCAACGGCCAGGCACATTCGGCCGGGCCGCTTTTCGCTGATCCGAAAACCCCGCCCGCTGCTCTGCGTCGCCTTGACCGGCAAGTGCGCGAAGATGCCTTGCGGCGCTTCCATCAGGCCCCTGCGGACTGGTTCCTGAGCCTGAACATTTCACCACGCTGGATCAGCCGCCTGCGCCCGGCACAGCCACTGCCCAGCCTGATTCAACTGCAGCGCAGCGGTATCGACCCAGCACGCATCGTCTTCGAGATCACCGAGTTGGGCGGTGCCAGCCAGCGCCTACCTGACGTGGTAGCGCGCTACCGCGACGCCGGTGCACGCATCGCCATCGACGATTTCGGCGCTGGTTATTCGCAGCTCGATCGCGTGCTGGCACTGCAGCCGGACATTCTCAAGCTGGACATGCGCTTGTTCCAGGAAGCCGCTCGCGGCGGCCCTAGCGGCGAAGTGGTCAAGGCCCTGGCACAGATGGCCGAAAAGACCGGTTGCTGGATCATCGCCGAAGGGGTGGAAACCGAAGCCGAGCTGAACTTCGCCCTCGAGTGCGGCGCCCGTTACGTCCAGGGGTTCCTGTTCGCCAGGCCGGAGGAGGAACTGTTCGCCAGCGACGCCTTCGTCGGCCGTTTCGCGCGCCTGCGTGATAGCTACGTACAACAGAAACTCGCCGAGCGCGCGCGCCTGGTCAGCCTGCGCCAGCAACTGGCCGAATTGATGTCCGAACTCAGGTTCTGGGCCGAAAGTGGCGCCCCGGCAACGAGCCTTAAGGCGCCGGACAACTATCCCTGGCTGTTGCGCATCTATCAGTGCGACCGCCACGGCACCCAACTCACACCCAACCTGCAGTGGCGCCAGAACATCTGGCAGGCCGATGACCGCTACCTCGGGCATAACTGGTCATGGCGTCCCTACTTCTATCAACTGCTGGCCGAAGGCTGGGAAGAGCGGCGTCTGACGCTCTCCACCACCTACCGCGATGCCACCACCAACCAGTATTGCCTGACGGCAGGCCAGTTCATCGACAATGGTCGTCGCCTGCTGCTGGTGGACATCGACGCTGCCGGTTTCTGAGGGGGCAGCTAGGCTTAGGCAACAGGTTGTCGGACTTCTCTCGGCACAGTCGAACCAGGCGTTTTTCGAATACATCCCTGCCCACAGAAGCCTCGCGCCGAACGGCTGAATGATCTGCCCCAGTCTCCGAGGCTGCGCTTATGCCCTGGCTAGCCCTTCGCCTGCTCACCCCGCTGCTGCTCAGCGCCAGCGTACTGGCCGCCGTGTCCCCGACCTACCACGGCGACATCGCTCCGCTTCTGGCCAACCGCTGCCTGGCCTGCCACAGCGGCGCGCAGGCCCCATTGGGCCTGCGCCTGGACAGCCTGGAGAATCTGTTGCGCGGCAGCCAGCGCGGGCCGGTGGTCCACGCTGGCGATGCTGCCGGCAGCGAGCTGCTGCACCGCCTGACGGGCAGCAGCCAACCGCGCATGCCGCTGAGCGGCCCGCCCTTCCTCGATGCCGCCGAGATCGCCATGGTCGAACGCTGGATAAATGCCGGCCTACCAGCAGGCCGCGAAAGCGCAACCCAGCCTACCGCCGCCGTCCCAAGCCTTGACGAGGTGGTCGACTACCGCCACGTCGAAGCCATCCTGCTACGCCGCTGCGCTACCTGCCACTCCGCCAGCGGCCTGATGGGTCCGGCCCCCGAGGGTTATCTGCTGTCGAGTTACGCAGCAACCCTGGCCAGCAACGAGCGCGCCCGCGTGGTGCCCGGCAACCCCGCAGCCAGCGAGCTGGTGCGGCGCATTCGCGGCCAGGCGCAACCCCGCATGCCGTACGACGGTCCTCCCTATCTCGCGGCTGCGGAAATCGAGCTGATCGTGGCCTGGATCGAGCAAGGCGCACGCAATGCTGCCGGACAACCGGCGCCCGTGCCGGTAGGCGCCAGGGTGCGCCTGCATGGCCGCCTGGATGATGCCGGCAAGCTGGACGGGCTGGCGCTGCTGATCGATGCCCGCACGCGCCTCGACGATGCACCACGCCCCGGCGCCTACGTGCAGGTGCGCGGCCGCCTCGATGCTGGCGGCCGCGTGCAAGTAGAACGTCTACGCCTGCGCTAGCTGCTCGGCAGGCCCCTCAAGCGGACGATAGGCGGTGTGTACCACCTTGCTGTCGACATGGTTGATGGTGGACAAGATCTGCGCGGCATCGGTCTGCGACGGCGCCATGGTCCAGCGGTCCAGCGCGTCGTTGCCGATGCGTAGCATGCCGGTATGGCTGAGGTCGTTGAGGTCCACCACCGGATCGACGTCATAGAAACCCAGGGCGCGACGCAGTTGCTCGATATCGGCGCGCACGCCGGTGAGGAACTGCCAGCCCGGACCGATATGGTGGCGCTCGACGTACTCGCGCAGACGCTCGACGCTGTCCAGCTCCGGCTGCAGCGTCAGCGAATACAGGTGCACATCGCGTCCAGCACGTTCACCGAGCATCTCCTGCACCAGGCGCAGGTTGGCGGTGGTGGCCGGGCAACTGTTGCTGCACTGGGCGTACATCATGTTGATCGCCACCACCTTGCCGCGCACCAGATCGTCGTAGAAGCGCACTTGACGCCCCTCGTGGGTCAGCAGCGGGACATTGGGAAAGCGAGTACCGCCCACCCCGGCCAGCGGCGTGACTGGCTGCTGCAAGCTACCGCCCGAGTGCCAGGCGGCCCAACCGAACGCGGCAACGCCAAGCCCTGCCAGCACCTTTCTTCGCGTATTCATGGCAAACCTCCTGCTGGCTCAGACGATGTCAAAACGCAGCATCATGGCGTGGTCTTCGTGGATCAGGTTATGGCAGTGCATCACGTACTTGCCCTTGTAATCGCGAAAACGCATCAGCACACGCAGAACCGTACGGTCGGAAATGTTGAACACATCCTTGCGGCCGCGCTCATGCACCGGGATGACCACGTTGCGGCCATCGGTGGTCTTGCTCAGCAGACGGCCCTCCTCGAAATGGATATGTACAGGGTGATCCCAGCCGTCATTGACGCTGTACAACTCCCAGATCTCCATGGCCCCCATGGGCACCAAAGCGCGCGGAACATTGAGATTGATGAACTGACCATTGATCGCCCACATGTTCTGTCGGCGCTCGAAGAGGAACCTGCGCACCGGCAGTGCCGCCAGTTGGGCGGTCGTCGGCAACGGCGGCAGCGGCCGCAGGGTGCTGGGCACCCGGCTCAGGTCCTGCTCCGGCGGCTCACGGTCCACCACTATCTTCAACACCCGATCGCCGGGCGCAACCACCTGATAAGGCCGACGAGTATCTTCCGGGCGGTGGGTCAGGCGGTTGGCCAGGTACAGCTCAGTGCCCACCGGGTAGCGCGAGAAATCCACCACGATATCGGCTCGTTCGGCCACGCCCAGGCGCACGCTGGTCTGGTTGAGCAGTGGTTTTTCCAGCAAGTTGCCGTCGTTGGCGATGTAGGTGAAAGGCTGGATGACGTTGTTCGGCCGCACCAGATAGAACTGGTAAAAGCGGCTCGGCCCACCGTTGAGCAGGCGCAGGCGGTACTTGCGCCGTGCTACCCGCAGCACTGGCTGGATCTTGCCGTTGACTATGGTCTTGTCGCCGAGGATGCCCTCGGGGCTGACCTGGTCGTAATAAAGGATGCCGTTGGTGTCGAAACGCCGATCGCAGAAGCTCAGCGGGTAGTCGTAGGGGTGGCTGGGCAGACGCAAGGCCGCGGGGTTCGGGTCCTTCTCGTTGCCCGAGTCGAGATGATCGAACAGCAGGAAGAAGCCCATCAGCCCGCGAACGATGTTGGGCGCGGTGAAGTCCAGGGTATGGTCGTGGTAGAACAGCGTGCCGAGGGCCTCGCGGTAATCGCCGATGCCGTTCTGCAGTTCGTCGTAGCCGGCGTAGATGTTGGAGTAAAGGTGGTCCTTGAAACCGCCTGGCGCGGTCAGATTGGGCCCGGCCTTGGTGGCGCTGTAGTAGTCGCCGGCAAAACCGTCACTCTCCGAACCGACGTGGGCATTGTGCAGGTGGGTGCTGATCTCCGGCGTACCAAAACCGGTGTGGTTGGCCGGCAAGTCATTGTAGATGCGGCAGATCATCGGGTGGCCGTAGTGCGAGTGCACCACCGGGCTGAGCACTGATAGATCCGCAACGGCGGCCTGGAAGGTCCATACCGGCTGTGGCGGATAGGCCGGATTGAACACCCAACCCTCGCGCTGCGCTGCATGCAACTCGTAGTGCTCTGCCTGCGGGCCGAACTCGGCCCAGCGCTGATGCGCCGGCCGCCCGGCCTCGCCGGCGACAGTGTTGGCAAGCTCGGTAGGCGGCGGGTTGAGCGTGCTGCCGTAAAGCAGCGCCGGCTCATTGGGCAGAAACTCCTGCCAGGCAATGGTCGGCGGGCTAGGCGGCACCACCGCCTCGCTGCGACTGGGCGCCAGGATCAGCGGCGCCGCGGCCATTGCCGCACTACCTTGAAGAAAACTGCGCCGTGATAACTGCCCAGGCGGCGCCAGCTCTCCATCAGCGGGGCAAACAGTGCTCTGTGCCTCGGTCGGACCCGAACTGGGTGATAAACGTTTCATGCTGCATCTCCCCGACGCCCGGCTGTCGCTCCTGTGTGCAGGCCTTAACCCGCACGCGGGCGATATACACACGTCGTCTGAAAACGGTCGACTCGACTGAGGCATCCAGGCCGAGACAGCTACCAACGACCAGACGGCCCACAGGGCCAGCACGCCAGAGCGAGTCGACTCGGCTCCAGCAAGGTCGGTGCACGGGAAATAGGCATATGAACAATGAAGGCGTGGCAACTGCGCCTCGCTGATACGGGGTGCATGGTCCGGCACAACGGCAAGCTGTCCATGACGTTCTCCCTAGCAACCTCTACTACCAGTACGCAGCGCCCTCTCCTTCACCGCACACCGTCAAATTACAAACGATCACAACTGTTACTTAAACCCCTTCACACCAATTAGTCAAATAATCGTCACGACACGGAAGCAACCTCAATATAAGCAATAAGTATATGCTTAAAAAGCCAATAAATTGACTATCAGATAATTATCATCCCATCTCGAGCGCTCCGAATGCAGAACCCACCCAGGCGTCATGCCAACCCGACGCACCTCATCCCTACCTCGGGTTGCGCAGCGCTGCGCGAACGCCGAAGCTAGGAAGCCTGGATCAACTTGGCGAGGATCAGCCTTGGATTGGCACACCCTGCTCACCCGCGAACGTCTCGGTAAACCTGCTCCCAGCTCTGCAGAACTGGGACGCAGTCCCTTCCACAAGGATCATGACCGCATCATCTTCTCGGGTGCGTTCCGCCGCCTCGGGCGCAAGACTCAGGTGCATCCTGTTTCGAGTAACGACCATATCCACACCCGTCTGACCCACTCGCTGGAGGTCAGCTGCGTCGGCCGTTCGCTGGCCATGCGCGTCGGTGAGATGTTGCGTGACGACCTGCCCCACTGGTGCACGCCGAGCGACCTGGGCATGGTGGTGCAGTCCGCCTGCCTGGCCCACGATATCGGCAACCCGCCGTTTGGTCATTCCGGCGAAGACGCCATTCGCCATTGGTTTCAGCAAGCCGCCGGGCGCGGCTGGCTGGATGCGATGAGCGATGCCGAACGCGGCGACTTTCTCAATTTCGAAGGCAATGCCCAGGGCTTTCGTGTACTCACCCAGCTGGAATATCACCAGTTCGACGGTGGTACACGGCTGACCTACGCGACCCTCGGCACCTACCTCAAATACCCCTGGACGGCCCGCCACGCGGACGCACAGGGCTACAAGAAGCACAAATTCGGCTGCTACCAGAGCGAGCTGCCGCTGCTCGAACAGATCGCCGCCAAGCTCGAACTGCCGCAACTGGAAACGCAGCGCTGGGCACGTCACCCGCTGGTCTACCTGATGGAAGCAGCGGACGACATCTGCTACGGCCTGATCGACCTGGAGGATGGCGTGGAGATGGAGCTGCTCGACTACACTGAAGTCGAGGCACTGCTACTCGATCTGGTAGGCGACGACCTGCCGGAGACCTATCGCCAGCTCGGCCCCAAAGACTCGCGCCGGCGCAAGCTGGCGATCCTGCGCGGCAAGGCCATCGAACACCTGACCAACGCTGCTGCCAGCGCCTTCGTCGAACAACAGCACGCCCTTCTTGGCGGCGGCCTGCAGGGCGATCTGGTCGAACACATGCATGGCGCCGCCAAGCACTGTGTACAGAGCGCGAAGTCACTGGCGCGCGAGAAGATCTTCCACGACAAGCGCAAGACGCTGCACGAGATCGGCGCCTATACCACGCTGGAAATTCTCCTCAACGCCTTCTGCGGTGCCGCACTGGAGCAGCACAGCGGACGTGCGCTGTCGTTCAAGCACCGGCGTATTCTCGATCTGCTCAGCTACTACGCGCCTGAACCGGGTTGGCCCCTGTATCGCTCGTTCATGCGAGTGATCGACTTCATCGCCGGCATGACGGACAGCTACGCTACGGAGATGGCGAGGGAGATGACGGGCCGTTCGAGCCCGATCTGACGAAAAGAGCGCATGAAGAACCTGATTCGCAATAGTTTCACCTGGCATGCCGGTCCGCCGGCCTGGGGCCCGGCCGTGGTTGCCGGGCTGGGCTGCGCCTTGCCGCTGGTACTGGGCCTGTTCACCGCTCACAGTGGTTTTCTCTGGGCTTCGGCTGGCGCCTTTCAGGCCGCCCAGGCAAATCCACTGCACCGTTTCGGCATGCTGCGCATGCTACTGCTCACCGGCCTGGGTGCTTGCAGCGCCGGCCTGGGGTTCTGGGCCGCCAGCCACCCGCTTGTCAGCCTGGGCATTTTCGCTGCTTTCGGCCTGCTGCTGGCCTGGCTACAACGTTTCGGCAGCGAAGCCGGCAAGTTGGGTATCGGTCTGTGCATCTGCCTGTGCCTCGGCCAGGGACAATTCGGCATTGGGAATCTGCACAACCCTTATGCAGTGGCCATGCTGTTCATTCTCGGTGGGCTCTGGGTCATGCTGCTGGCCTTCGGGCTGCGTGGCCTGCATGGCCTGCGCATGTGGCCCTACATGCCGCGCTTCCTGGCCATTCTCAAGGTACTCAAGCGCCACGCGCAGCGCCTGCCTCGCCAGCAATGGCGCCTGCATGCCCTGGCCTGCATGCTGGCTTTTGCCGCGTCAGGGCTGATCGTCAATCTGGCCGGTTTGTCACGTGGTTACTGGCTGACGCTGACAGTCATCACCACGCTGCAGCTGGAATTCCAGGGCAGCCTGGTGCGAGCGCTGCAGGCGAGTCTTGCCAGCCTCGCTGCCGCCGGCCTGCTGATCCTCTTCGGCCACAGCCTGCAAAGCCCACCCACGATGGTCATGACCTTACTGGTGCTGGTGATTCTCAGCCGTGCGCTGCAGGCCAATCACTACGGCTTGTTCGTGCTGCAGACCAGCCTGTGCTTCGTGCTTCTGGCCGAGAGCCTTGCACAGGACTGGCACCTGGCGGAGGTGCGTCTGCTCAACGCACTGATCGGCGTGGCCTTGAGCCTGACCGTAGCTCTTCTGGTACATGGCCTGCGCCTGCAACTGAACAAACCGAGCAAGGCCGAGGACAGTTCTCAGCAGCCTTTATAGCGTTTAGGCAGATTCGTCCACTCTTCACTATGCTGTTCAAGCCTGCAGCGCCCGCAAGGAGTGAAGTGCGATGCCCAATACCGCTGTTCCCAGAGAACGCCGTCTCCCTCTGCACGTTCATATCAGTGTCTTGTTCACACTTCTGCTGCTGTTCACCGGTGTCGTGCTGGGGTTGTTCAATTACCAGCAGACCAGTCGGCTGATCTTCTCCAGCAGTTCGACACTCTTCGAGCGCATCCAGCACGATGTCCAGAGAGATCTGGACAGTACCTACCGCCCCATACGCCACCTGCTCAGCCTGCTGGCACTACACCCGGCCACCGAGGCCGACACGCTCGATGAACGTCTGGAAATGCTGCCGCTGTTCGTCCAGGCCCTGCGCGACAACCCCAAACTGGCCTCGATCTATCTCGGCTATGAGGATGGCGACTTCTTCATGGTCAGGCCGCTGCGCAGTGACATGCTCAAGCAGCGCTTCAACGCACCGGACAAAGCGGCCTATCAGGTCTGGGCCATCGACCGGGGCAGCGCCGGGACCGATAGCGATTACCTGTTCTATGACGGCTCACTGAACCAGCTCAGCCGCCGGCAGAAACTCAGCGAGCCTTACGATCCCAGGCAGCGCGACTGGTTCAAGCGCGCCCGCGGCGATGGCGGACAGATCACCACCGCGCCCTATCTGTTCTTCTCCACCCAGGAAATCGGCACCACGTTGGCCAGACGCAGCGGCCTGACCACCGTGATCGGCGCCGACCTGACGCTCGATGATCTCTCCGCCACCTTGGCCAACCACCGCGTCACCCCCAACAGCCAGGTGGTGCTCGCCGACAACGACGGCAACGCCGTGGCGTACCCCGAGAGCAGCCGCCTGCTCAGGGAGGTCGACGGCAAGGTATCGCTGGTCAAGGTCCGCGAACTCAATCCGGCCCTGGGTGAACTGCTGGCCGGTCAGTTGAACGAACGGGACGAGGGCATCGTCGAACTGGCCAAAAAGCGTTGGGCCATGGCTCACCGGCACATTCAGGAGGGTGGCCCACAGGGGTTGCATCTGGCCCTGCTGGTTCCCGAGCAAGAGCTACTGGCCGAGGCTTATCGCATCCGCTGGCAGGGCGCGCTGATCACGCTCACCACCCTGCTGCTGTGCCTGCCGCTAGGCTGGCTGACTTCACGCCTGGTGGTCAAACCGCTGCGCAGCCTGGTGCAGGAGGCGCAGGCCATTCGCCGTTTCGACTTCGCCCATCCGGCCAGCGGCCGCTCGCCAATTCTTGAAGTCGACCAGCTGGCGGTATCGATGAGCAGCATGAAGGACACCTTGTCGAGCTTTCTCGACATCGCTGCCAGCCTCTCGGCGGAAACCCAATTCGACGCGCTGATCAAGCGCGTGATGGACGCCACCGTCTCCATCAGCGCGGCCCAGGGCGGTTTGCTTTATCTGCTCGACAACGACAGCGGCCGCCTGGAGCCACAGGGCCTGGTGATCGACGGCCAGAGCCGCAGCCTTACCGATCTGGGCATCCAGGGACTGGCCCATGACGATCCGACCTTACCCAGCTGGCTGCAACGTCCAGCAAGCGGCGGCGACAGCGTCGCCACCTCCATCGGCTTCGATCAGGCGGGTCAATTTCAAGAGCTCCTGTCGGCCATGGACAGTCCGCGCCTGCACCTGATCGCTGCCGGCCTGCACAACCGTCAGGGCGACACTGTTGGCGTGCTGGTACTGTTGCAACGCGATACCGGTGAAGACAACGAGAGCATGCTCAGCCCCGATCGCGTTGCCTTCGTCGAGGCTGTCTCAGGCAGTGCAGCCCTGTGCATCGAGAGCCAACGCCTGCTGGCCAGGCAAAAGCAGTTACTCGACGCCTTCATTCAGCTGATCGCCGGCGCCATCGACGCCAAGAGTCCCTACACCGGCGGCCACTGCCAACGGGTACCGGAGATCACCCTGATGCTGGCTCGTGCTGCTGCCGAGAGTGACGCGCCCGAGTTTAGTGACTACAACCCCAGCGAAGAGGAGTGGGAGGCACTGCATATCGCCGCCTGGCTGCACGATTGCGGCAAGGTCACTACCCCCGAATACGTGGTGGACAAGGCGACCAAGCTGGAAACCCTGTACGACCGCATCCACGAAGTGCGCATGCGCTTCGAGGTACTCAAGCGAGACGCCTGGATCGCCTATTGGCGTGGTCGTGCCGAAGGCGGTGAAGAAAACGCACTGGCCGCTCTGCGCGAACAGTTACTAAGCGATCTGGACGATGAGTTCGCCTTCATCGCACGCATCAATCTGGGTGGCGAAGCCATGGCCGATGACGACCAGGCTCGCCTCAAACAGATCGCCGAACGACGCTGGCTACGCACTCTGGACAATCGCCTGGGGGTTTCCTGGGAAGAAGCCAAGCGCCTGGAACACTCGCCCCCCAGCAGCCTACCGGTGGAAGAGCCGCTGCTCGCTGACCGCCCCGACCATCTGATCGAGCGCGTCGACCAGGAGGTGATCGCGCCAGACAATCGCTGGGGCTTCAAGCTGGAGGTGCCGCAATACAAATTCAACCGTGGCGAACTGCACAACCTGAGCATCGCCCGCGGCACGCTGACGGCCGAAGAGCGCTACATCATCAACCACCATATCGTGCAGACCATCCTGATGCTCGACCGCCTGCCCTTCCCCAAGCATCTGCAAAACGTCACCGAGATCGCTGGCGGGCACCACGAGAAGATGGACGGCACGGGCTACCCCAAACGCCTGACGCGCGAACAGATGAGCCTGCCGGCACGCATGATGGCGATCGCCGATATCTTCGAAGCCCTGACGGCGGTGGATCGCCCCTACAAGAAGGGCAAGACGCTGTCGGAGGCACTGAACATCATGGTCGGCATGTGCAAGGGCGCGCACATCGACCCCCAGCTGTTCGCGCTGTTCATCCGCGCAGGCATCTACCGGCGCTACGCCGAGCGTTTCATGCAGGCAGAGCAGATCGATCAGGTGGACGAGCAGATGCTGCTGGAAAAGGCGGGAGTGCTGTAGGGTGCACTCCACGCACCGAGCTTCTGCATCAGGTCAAACGCTGGGTGCGCGCGGCGCACCCTACCTGATGACTGGCGCCAGAGAACCCGGCGCCGAGTAGCGATCAAGCCTGGTTGATCGGGTTTTCCGGGTACCAGACGTCCTGCAACGGGCTGAGCTCGAACTTTTCCAGTTCGTCACGGCCTTTCAGCCAGGCCTCGACGGCAGCACGCTGCTCCTCGTTGACAGAGCCGCGCTTGGCCAGACAGACCAGGCCGAAGTCTTCGCCACCGACGTAATCCAGACCATTGCCGGCGATGGCCTGATCGAGGAACTGATCGACGAAATCGTCGAGGGTCTGGTCGCTCAAGTCGGCCTTGAAGTTCAGGGTCAGCTCGAAGCCCAGCTCCTGGAATTCATCGACACAGAGCTTCTTGCGCAGACGGCGGGAACGGTTGGTCGCCATGAAACAATCCTCAAAGGTAATAACGCGCGGCACTCTAGCAGTTTCGCCGGCAGAGCGCCCGCTTTGTGTCGCCCTGGCGCCCCCTCGAACATGTTGAACGCCAGCTGTTTGTCGTAACTGTTTTTAACCCGGACGAGCCGACTGCAAGCAGATTCTTGCGGCATAATGCCGGCAACTTTTCCCCGAGTCGGACTGTCGTTTATCTGTCTCCCTCGTTACTCCCGCCTGACAGCGGAAGGTTCTTGTCGATGATCCAGCGGTTTCGTCAACTGGCGCTGAGTGCCCTGCTTCTCCCCCTCGCCCTGTCCTGCCATGCTGCCAGCAGCGCACTCCCTGCGAAGGTCGAGCAGGCAATGAAGGCCAACAAGATTTCCAACAACTCGCTGTCGGTGATGACCGTGCCTCTGGGCGGGCAAGCTGGCGGCCTGCAGTTCAATGCCGATATCTCGGTCAACCCGGCTTCCACCATGAAGCTGTTGACCACCTATGCAGCATTGGAATTGCTGGGACCCAACCATCAATGGAAGACCGAGTTCTATGCCGATGGCCCGCTGAAAGATGGCGTGCTGCATGGCAACCTCTACCTCAAGGGTGGCGGCGACCCGAAACTGAACATGGAAAAGCTCTGGCTGCTGCTGCGCGACCTGCGCATCAACGGGGTGCGCCAGGTTCAGGGCGACCTGGTGCTGGATCGCAGCTTCTTCGTGGCCCCGCAGTTGCCGGCATTCAACGACGATGGTGGCGACACCAACAAACCCTTCCTGGTCAAACCCGACTCCCTGCTGGTCAACCTCAAGGCGCAACGCTTCATCACACGCGCCGAAGGTGGCAAGGTGAGTATCGCCATGGACCCGCCCATCGCGGCGATTCGTATAGACAATCAGGTTCGCCTGCTCAAGGCAGCAACCTGCCCGGCATGGCCTGACATTCGCTACAACGCGGTGGACCAGTTCGACGGCACGACCCTGATCGTCAGCGGCCAACTGGCTGAAGGCTGCAGCGCGCAGACCTACCTGTCGTTGCTCGACCACCCTAGTTATGCAGCAGGCGCAGTGCGCGGCATCTGGCAGGAGTTGGGCGGCAAGATTCTCGGCAAGGACCGTCTGGGGTCGGTACCGGAAGACGCCCGCATGCTGGTGCGCGCCCTCTCCCCGGATGTGGTGGAAATCGTCCGCGACATCAACAAGTACAGCAACAACACCATGGCTCGGCAGCTTTTTCTCAGCATCGGCGCACAGTACCGCACGGAAGCCGACAAGGACGATGCCATGGCTGCACAGCGCGTCATTCGCAGCTGGCTGGCCCGCAAGGGTATCACTGCACCGCATCTGGTGATGGAGAATGGCTCGGGCCTGTCGCGCGCCGAACGCATCAGCGCACGGGAAATGGCGCTGATACTCCAGGCAGCCTGGCGCAGCCCTTACGCTGCCGAATTCCGTAGTTCGATGCCGCTGGTGGCGATGGATGGCACCATGCGTCGGCGCCTGCAGCGCACGCCGCTGGTAGGCGAGGCGCACATCAAGACCGGCACCCTGAATAATGTGCGTGCCATTGCCGGCTACAGCCGCGACAGCAACGGCCAGGACTGGGCCGTGGTAGCCATCCTCAACGACCCGAAACCCTGGGGTGCCACTTCAATCCTCGATCAGGTGCTGCTGGAAACCTACAAACAGCCCAAACGCTGAACATCTGTGGGAGGAGCGCAGGGTGGATGACGCTTTGCCCATCTACCGGCGATGAACTGGTGTGGATGAAAAGAGCGTCATCCACCCTACGCAGGCCGACAGCCTCACTCTACCGCGCGCTGAAACGCCAGGCGCGGTGGATCTTCGGGTTGCGGGCGAAGTCCGGATCCAGTGTCTGTGCGCTGATTTCTTCGACCTGATAACGCGCCACCAGGCTCTCATCCAGCTGGAACTTGCGGAAGTTGTTGGAGAAATACAGCACACCGCCACGGGCCAGCCGCGCCATGGCCAGGTCAAGCAGCTCGACGTGGTCACGCTGCACATCGAACACGCCTTCCATGCGCTTGGAATTGGAGAAGGTCGGCGGGTCGATGAAGATCAGCTCGTACTCACCGCGATCTTCTGCCAGCCAGGCCATCACGTCGCCCTGTTCCAGGCGATGCTTGTCGGAAAAACCGTTGAGCGCGAGATTACGCCGTGCCCAGTCCAGGTAGGTTTTCGACAGATCCACACTGGTGGTGCTGCGCGCACCGCCCTTGGCCGCATGCACGGTGGCCGTCGCGGTGTAACAGAACAGGTTGAGGAATCGCTTGCCAGCGGCCTCGTGCTGCAGACGCAGGCGCAACGGACGGTGATCGAGGAACAGTCCGGTATCCAGATAATCGGTGAGGTTGACCAGCAGCTTGACCCCGCCCTCGCTCACCTCCATGAACTCACCCTGCGCAGCCTGACGCTGATACTGCTTGGTGCCAGCCTGGCGCTCACGACGCTTGACCACCACGCGGCTCTGCGCCACGCCCAGCGCCTGTGGAATCGCGGCCAAGGCATCGAGCAGGCGTGCCTGGGCCTTGTCCGGGTCGACCGAACGCGGCGCGGCATATTCCTGAACATGTACGTAGTCGCGGTACAGATCGACTGCCACGGCATACTCGGGCATGTCGGCGTCGTACAACCGGTAGCACTCGATACCTTCGCGACGAGCCCACTTGCCCAGTTGCTTGAGGTTCTTCTGCAGGCGGTTGGCGAACATCTGTCCGCCTTCGGACAAACGCGCCTGCTGGGGTGCTTCGCTCACCGGCTGTTGATCGTCCTCGCGGGCACGCCGCTCACCAGTAACGAACTGCTCGGTCTGCACCTTGATCAACAACAACTTGCAAGGCAGTGCGCCGTTCCAGAACGCGTACTGCTTGTGGCTGCGCAAACCCATGCGCTTGCCCAGTTCGGGCGCGCCTGTGAATACCGCTGCCTCCCAGCCCAGGCAGGCCTGACGCAGACGCTCACCTAGGTTCTGGTAGAGGTACAACAGGCTGGCTTCGTCACCTAGGCGTTCGCCATAGGGCGGGTTGCTGATCACCAGGCCCTTCTGATTCTGGTCCGGGCGCGGCTCGAAACCACCCAGCTCGCCCTGATAGATTTTCACCCAGTCCGACAGGCCGGCGCGTTCGACGTTATTGCGCCCAGGCTGAATCAGGCGCGGGTCGGCCTCATAACCACGAATCCACAGCGGCGGCTTGGCCAATCCCGCCGCAGCGCGCTGCTCAGCCTCGGCATACAGCTTCTTCCAGATTGCCGGCACATGGCCCAGCCAACTGGAGAAACCCCAGCGCTCGCGCTTGAGGTTGGGCGCGATGTCGGCAGCCATCAGAGCCGCCTCCACCAGGAAGGTACCCACGCCACACATCGGGTCGGCCAATGCGCCGCCCTCGGCAGCAATGCGCGGCCAACCGGCACGGATCAGCACTGCCGCAGCCAGGTTCTCTTTCAGCGGCGCAGCACCCTGCTGCAGACGGTAACCACGCTGGTGCAGGCTGTGGCCGGAAAGGTCCAGGGAAAGCACTGCCTCACCGCGATCCAGACGCAGATGCACGCGCAGGTCCGGGTTGAGCTTATCGATGCCGGGACGCTCGCCGCCAGCCGTACGCAACCGGTCAACAATCGCATCCTTGACCTTGAGCGCGCCGAAGTGGGTGTTGTCGATCCCCGAACCATTGCCGCTGAACTCCACCGCCAGGCTGCCGGACGGCTCCAGATGGTCGCGCCAGTCCACGGCCTGGACCCCGTCATAAAGTTCGTCAGCGTTGTTCATGGCAAAGCGCGACAGCACCAGCAGAACGCGGTTGGCCAAGCGCGACCACAGGCACAATCGGTAGGCCACCTCAATTTCGGCATGACCGCGGACCGCGGCCGTTTGCTCACGCGCGTCTTCCAGCCCCAGCGCTTTGGCCTCTTCCAGCAACAGGCCCTCGAGCCCTTTAGGGCAGGTCAGCACGATTTCGTAACGATCAGACATGGATGTTCCACTGCCTATGGCAATCAGGGAGGTGCAGCGGCGCACCTCGACTCAAAATAAGTGACAAAAGGTCACAGCGCGACCCTTCGTCGGAATAAGCAAGCACTCTCATTTGCACTAGCAAAATGACGGCATCGGCGTGCACAGCCAGATATGACGGCGTCTGGCTGAAAGATGCTGGACGTATCTCCAGCGCCCTTATGGCCTCGCCCGCATTTAGGTTACGCCCTTATGACAAATCGATCATTCACAGGCCTCAGTGCATTCGTTAGAACACTACCTAAGGCTTTCGCCGCAACGGCGCAGGCACAGAAAGTTCGCCACGCCGGCAGCGGACTTTCGCAGGCAGAAGACTTCTGCCCGGCCTTACCACAAGGCCAACGGGACATAACAGTCAACAGTGAGGGCAACACCCTATGAGAAGACTTAAGCGTGATCCGTTAGAAAGAGCTTTTTTGCGCGGCTATCAGTACGGCATCAATGGTAAATCCCGCGAACTTTGCCCCTTTACCCTACCTTCGGTTCGTCAAGCCTGGCTCAATGGCTGGCGTGAGGGCCGTGGCGATAACTGGGATGGGCTGACCGGCACCGCCGGTATTCATCGACTCAACGAACTTCACGCTGTCGGCTGATCAGGATCACCCCCGACTTCACCATGCCGACCCCCTCCGGGCGGCGGGCGCAAGCCCAAGGGCTCCTTCGGGAGCCCTGTTTATTTATGCGGATTATTTACGCAACGCGGCAATCGCATCCACGGCCTCACGAATCAGCGTCGGCCCCTTGTAGATGAAACCCGAATAGATCTGTACCAGGCTCGCACCCGCAGCGATCTTCTCCGCTGCATGCTTGCCTTCGGTAATACCGCCGACCGCAATGATCGGCAGACGGCCCGACAGTTCACCTGCAAGCACCCTGACGATATGCGTACTCTTGTCGCGCACCGGAGCGCCCGACAGGCCGCCGGCTTCATCCCCATGGGCCAGCCCTTCGACACCTTCCCGGCTGAGGGTGGTATTGGTGGCGATCACCGCATCCATATCGGCCCCCAGCAGCGCTGATGCCACCAGCGCGGTCTCTTCATCACTCATGTCCGGGGCGATCTTGATCGCCAGCGGCACGCGCTTGCCATGCTCCTGGGTCAGGTCTTCCTGACGACGACGCAGCGCCTCGAGCAACTCCTTCAACGAGTCGCCGAACTGCAGACTGCGCAGCCCCGGAGTGTTGGGCGAGCTGACGTTGACCGTGACATAACTGGCATGGGCATACACCTTGTCCAGGCAAGCCAGGTAATCGTCCACCGCCCGCTCGACTGGCGTATCGAAGTTCTTGCCGATATTGATACCCAGCACACCCTTGAATTTCGCAGCCTTGACCCGTTCGAGCAGATGATCGACGCCATGGTTGTTGAAACCCATGCGATTGATCACCGCCTCGGCCTCTGGCAGACGAAACAGTCGCGGCTTGGGGTTGCCCGGCTGCGGACGCGGGGTAACGGTGCCGATCTCGACGAAACCGAAGCCAAGCTGGGCGAAGCCGTCGATGGCATCGCCGTTCTTGTCCAGCCCTGCCGCCAGACCGACCGGATTGGCGAACTGCAATCCCATCACGCTTACTGGCAGGCTGGTCGGTGCCTTGGTCAGCAGGCCATTGAGCCCCAGGCGACCACCTGCACCGATCAGATCGATTGACAACTCATGGGACGTTTCCGGGGACAGTTTGAACAGCAGCTCGCGGGCCAGGGAGTACATGGTCAGGCTCAGCTCGACAAGTAGAGGATTGGCAGCCGACGATTATAGCCGCGCGGGCTCCCTCGGCGCGAGGCAAGCGCGCCAGGTCAGTCCAAAGGGCGTAAACTCAGCAATTCGCCGGAGCTACTGAACTCCAGCACGAAGGAGCCAAAGATACCGGCGTGAGTCAGATACGGCCGCAGATGGTGGGCCGGCAAACTGACGCGGCGCCCGTCCCGGCTTTGCGCCATAATCCGGTTAGCCTGGCCACGATAGATGGCCTGCAATCGTTCGGCCGATAACGCAATATCCAGCACCAAGCTGGGCATGGAGGCACCCTCGCAAATGAATGCGGCTATTTTGCCACAGACCTGCAACGCGACAGGCACTCCCGCGCCGCGCTACGCTATATGGGCAATAGCCATCCGCGTCTGCCACACTGCAGCAGACGCTTCAGGAGCGATCTGCCGGCCATGAGCCTGTCCGAATCCTCAACCCTCAGTAGCCGCCTGGCCGCTCTGGCCCAGCGAATGGGCCTGCTCGGCCGCAGCTCACGGCAGATATTCGCCAGGGCCAGTGCCCTGCGCCTGCCATTCAAACCGTTGCCTGCAGCGGTCGAAAGCATTGGCTGGCACGACGGCCCGCAATTGCAGCTTCTGCTCAACCTGCCTCGCGGCGCACTTTCCGGCCCGGTGCAAGAAGACAAAGCCCACGCACATTCAGCACTGACTCAGGTAGTGGAAGCCCAAACGCAGCAACTGCAGTCGTTCGATCTGCGCCTGATCGATGGCTTCGCCTGCCGTTGTCCGGCGCCAGGCTACGCGAGCTTCGAAGACTACGCGGCGAGCGAACACTGCAAGCAGGTGCGCATTATCAGCTACAAGGATTTCGTTAAAACCACCGGGCAAGCGTTGCCGCGCTTTCTCGCCGGTGAGCCAATCGAGCTACGTCAGGCCAACTGGCGCGGCTCGCGCACCTTCTGGTCAGGAGAGATGCACGGCGAAGCCTTCGCTGGAGCCATCGCCTATGCGCGCAGGCGCGAACTGGAAGTGCTGCTACCAGCCAATCTGGTTCGCTATCGCTTGAATGAAGCGGGCCTGGATAACCTGCAAAAGCGCTATCACGTACTGGCCATGCCAGAAGCGGCCTGGAGCGATCCCAGCTTCATGGGGCTGCTGCTGGACAACGGCATCCCCTATGCACGCCTGTCGCTGCTGAAGAAAGCCGGCACCCCAGAGTTCCTCCTCCTGCCCAAAGAGCATCAGCAAGCAACTGCGCTTGGCGAAGGATTGCGCCTGGCCGGCGCACCAGACGTGCCGAGCCATCTACGCCAGCTAGCCGTCCAGCCAGCCTGAGCAGACTGACGAGCTATTCGTCGCAACCGCGCAACAGTCGCCCAATCATATCCAGCGAATAACCACGATAGGCCAGGAACCGGCCTTGTTGAGCACGCTCACGAGCATCACTCGGAAGCCGACTGGCAAACTTGCGCTGCCAGGTTTCACGCAACTGCTCGAACCAGTCGATCCCACTCTCACGCAGCGCCTGATCGACATCGCCACGCGCGAGTCCACGCTGGCCAAGCTCCTCGCGAATACGCAGCGGACCGTAACCAGCACGCGCCCGATAAGCGACGAAGCTTTCCAGATAGCGGGCCTCGGACAGCAAGCCCTCCTCTGACAGCTGCTGCAAGGCCGCGTCGATCATGTCTTCGGGGGCGCCACGCTTGCGCAGCTTGCGCGCAAGCTCGACACGTCCATGTTCACGTCGCGCCAACAGATCCATGGCCGCTCGCCTGACGGCGAGCGGGTTATCCAGTACGACGGTCATGCTATGAAGACTTAGAAGTCGACTTCAGCATCAGCCAGATCGGCAGCCGGTGCCTTGGCAGGAGCGCTGCTGACCAGCAGTTTCTCGCGAATCAGACCTTCGATCTCGCGCGCCACTTCCTGGTTGTCTTCCAGGTACTTGGCCGCATTGGCCTTGCCCTGACCAATCTTGTTGCCCTTGTAGCTGTACCAGGCACCCGACTTCTCGACCAGGCCCTGTTGCACGCCGAGATCGATGATCTCGCCATTACGGTAGATGCCCTTGCCATAGAGAATCTGGAACTCGGCCTGACGGAACGGTGGCGCGACCTTGTTCTTGACGATCTTCACGCGGGTTTCGCTACCCACGACCTCTTCGCCTTCCTTCACCGCGCCGGTACGACGGATGTCCAGGCGGACCGAGGCATAGAACTTCAGCGCGTTACCACCGGTGGTGGTTTCCGGGCTACCGAACATCACGCCGATCTTCATGCGAATCTGGTTGATGAAGATCACCAGGCAGTTGGCGTTCTTGATGTTACCGGTGATCTTGCGCAGCGCCTGGCTCATCAGGCGCGCCTGCAAAGGAAGCAGTACGGGCAGGGGTTCACATAGGCTGGTGCCTGAGAAACCAACGCGCTGCAAAGCCATACTGTTCATACCTTTCACCCTTACGGAAGCACTATCCCTGTCTACACTGTCTATCTGAACCAATTTCAGGTAGGAAAGCGATGAGCAGGATGCGGGAAAATTTTGTCGATAGTATCAGGACCTGCTGCCCTGAGGACATCCTAACCTGGGTAGAGAAGCATCCTCCCAAGCGCAGGGCCCCCCTCATCCGCGTTTTTTTCATGATCGCTCACGAGCTTAATCCAGAGTGGTATCGGAAGCCTGTGGCAATCACCAATGCCTGCCGTCAATTTCTCTCTCATCGACGCAGTGCAATATCCAAAATTACAGGCAAGCCAGTCAAAGAAGTCACCGTCATCTCTGACTACACCGTCGTTCGTTATTACTTGAACAGGCTTCAAAAAGCCAAAAAGCTGCCTAGCAATGCGCTGATCCTACCAGTCCCGAATTCGACAGACGTATTCTCAGAAAAAGAATGCAACATTCTTGGCTATCTGACCTTGGAACATGCCGTTCAAGCGACTTCAATGGAAGACGCTCTAAACGAGATTGCTCAACAAATCAAAAAACATAGGGCTGTCATTCTCTCCAAATGCAAACGCATTGTGGCAGAGGGTTATGCCAGGTTTTTGAAAGCTCCAGACATGATTCACAGAAGCGATGTGGCTGCCATCCGACTCACGAAGGATAACCTAGATCCTAACCTGAGAGGATTTGGCTCTGGCCAGCATATAAGTTTTTTCTCTCCATCACACCCAAATGGCTTCGGTAACTCTGTTGCTTACTTAGCCACAGAACAAGACGGTCTATTTACACGCAAATCTTTCCCTGGCGCGCACCACATTTATTCCTGGTCTACCACGAAAGTAAAATCCTACCTGGGAATTACCGAAGAATTTGCTGTGGCGGCCATGTGCATCATTATTGACGAACTCGGAATAAATGTTTTCGACTTAGCAAATGCCCAAGTCAAGAAAACAAAAGATGGTCAATTTGTCACCATCCGAGAGGATGGCGGCATCACTATCACCACCCTTAAACCTAGGGCTAACAAATTAATTGAGCGCCACGCACCAAAAGCTACGGACGAGATTAAAATCGATGCAGAAAGTATAGACGCCCATACTGCGCTATGGATGCTATTGCAAATGAGAGCCCAGCACTCCAAAGCCTTGAACTCCAACTATCTTTTCGTCATGGATGGTTCTAGCCCCACTCGCCAAGGGGATGAACACCTCTACCGTATCTTAGACACGAAACGTAAAAACACTTTCAAAGCAATCATTGATTCGCTGCCCTCATGGGTAGCTGAAGCTGAACCAACCATGCCTAAAATTAGGGTTTCACGGGGACTGCTGAAATGGATTGAGAGTGGTGGAGACACCTTGGAAACGACCATTTACCTAGGAAATTCCCTGTTAACAGCCCTGAGAAACTACATCCCACCTTCAATTCAAGAATTTGTTTACCGAAAGAGAATACGTGACCATCAAAAAATTCAATTACTAATAGCGGAAGATATCTCAGCCCCCTCCCCCCGCATTAAGAATAATAATTACGAGTGTGCCAAGATGCAGTTGATCGAGGCTGTGAAATTTTTAAGAACCAACAGCCGCCACACGACAACCCACAACCCAGGTCAAGTATTCTGTTTCCTTTGCTCACCAGAAGCAATTGAGTTGATAGTCTCTTACGCGACATATGGGACAGAACAAGAGCTCATCTCGACTTGCAAGAAAATCATCACAAAAATCCAAGACGAAGGCAGTCGAAAGATGATCAAGCTACTGGCGGACGCTACTCCGAAACCAATGAACTTTGAGCTTCTTGAGGTACACGCAAATGAATAATGAAAAGATCAAGAATAGCTCTCCATCTACAGCAACTTCCCAAGCGATCCTTCCTAGTTGGATCCACCCCAACTCCTCAAATATGAAGTGGTATCTTCCTCGCACCGGCACCAAGGTTACAGCTTCGGAAGATCCGAACAGCAGTCGCTATGTAAAGCTTAGCTTTGACTACCAGCTATTTGATGGGTCATCCACATCAGATCTGATATGGAATTTATTTGTCAGAGATTTACAATCATCAGCGATAGCCCTCATCGAAAGCTCAAAGTCAAAACGACCGCGCGCATTAGTCGACTTTGTTAGAACGGCCTTTGAAATTGCCGACCATGTGTATGAAGCCAAACACCGCTTAAATCAGCCCCCTAAAATCGTCACCCTAGCCGATATCACCCTGGAAGACATAAAGACCTTCCTAGAAGCTCACGACCTCACGTTCATGGGCATAAATGTCCTCAATCTCGACACGCAGTTAGGGCCTACTCCAAGAGGCCGCGAAAACATTGCATCCTACATTTCAGGAATGCACATACCACCCATAACACAAAAGATTTTAATCCAAAAACTTAAAAACAACAGGTCTGACATCTGTCGGGAATTCACCTGTACGCATTCAGCAAATGAAGAGAATGAAGAGGACACACTCAGTATCTCCACAATCCAAAACAAATGCACTAACTTAACCTACCTACACTCCACTAAAGAATATCAATTTCACCCCTTTAAGGTTGGAGTGCACGACATCTCGGATGTACTTAACAGTATGACCGGCAGATTTGTCGAGAAAAACCAAACCCCACTGATGCCTACAAATATTGCATTCCACTACATCAGCAATGCGATTGTTTTTCATCGCAATTATGCGCCACATATCCGAGCCTATATAAAGCAACTGGACAACTATTACAACAGAGAAATTATAGAGAAATATGCCGCAAGCACAATCAGATCAAATGTGCACATTTTCAAGAAGCAAACCTTTGAGGCTGTACCAATCCCCAAGACACTACAACACCTAAACATTAAAACATATGGTAAATGCGGCAGCAACAGAGGTGGCATTTATTGCAACTCGATTATGCGCGATCACATCTCCACTGACGAACTAATTGATTTTTACGCTATCACAACACGCATCCTTATTCATACTTTTTCAGCTTGCCGAGTATTGAGTACCGCCTTGCTCGACGCTGACTGCCTTACAGTTTCGAAACTGGATGGCCTGTGGGATCTGAAGCTTAAAATCCCGAAAGCCAGTAACAGCCATGAGCTTGAGATTATAAAGCGCCCAATACCTAAAGTCATTTGGGACTTCATTAACGAGTACATAGCGTTTATGGAGGATCGCCACCCAGGCATGACCTCCATCTGGCCCTCCGGCTCATTCAAAGGAAAAGATCGCAGTGAAATGACTCTACTAAAAAAACTGGATCAATACTCCGATTGGATTCAAGTACCTAAGATAGGCGAAACCAGATGGTATGCACGACCTCATCAGTTCAGGCGTTTCTTCGCCGCCTTTTTCTTCTACCTAAGCGGCGGTACAGAAATTGAACCATTGCGCTGGATGATGGGGCATATTGAACCTAGCGTGACGCTTTACTACGCCAACATCGCGAACCAGCCCGGCTGGGAGCGAGAAACCTTAGAATTCTTAATAGACTACTTGGAGGGGCATGTAGGCAAAAACGTATTAGTCGACGAAGATCTGCAGGAAAATTTTGCCGAGTGTGAGCTTGAAATCAAACTTGGCGACCACGCCTTATTATCTGAACACCTTCAGGAACTGGCAAACCATCGCGAAATAAGACTCCAAATAATCAACAACAAAAAAATCTTTGTGTACGCGAGTAAATAATATGAGCCGTTATTCAAAGGGTGAAACTTCAGCAGCCAAGCTTCAGGAGAAGCAAGCCAAAACACAAAGCCTGATCACCAAAATATTGCTGATTAGAAAAGCAATCGAAGACCGTCAAAGACTTCCTTCCCTGGACGCACTTAAGAGCAAAAGAGGCATACCTTTCAAGTCCGCCCTTAATTGGTCAGACGCCGACCTTGGAGTTACTTCGTGCTCTTATAATACATCGCGAGAACCCTACAACACTGAATACTCAGATCAACTAGCAGCCGCCTTAGAAACATACAACAACCTCACACCCGCCACACAAACCCTTCCACCTCAAAAGCGAATAACCCAGCGCTCACAGCAAGAAGAAATCTCCACTCTAAAAAATCAAGTCGACTACCTCACAAATACATTAGGTGAAGTCTACAGGGCGTATATGCAACTGGTTGCTAGAGTGGACGAACACACTCGCCAGGACCTCAGATATCAGCAAGTCTTGAAAAGCCACACCCTGGCACTTGATAGAGCTCATCTCACCTTGGTGAAACCATGATACATGTAGCAAAAGCTCCGCGTCTTGACTTCCTTTTTAATCACGGCCACACCACACCTCCGCCTCTTCCAATACTTTTTGACTCCCGTGGAAATTTTTGCTGGGAGCTCAATAGCTACCTTACGAGTATCGGCGGTGGTGCCAACAGCTATGGGGTCCGGCCAGCAATTAAAACAGTGTTCAGCCATGCTGATACTCTAAACGTCTTCCAGGAATACATAGAACGCAACAAGTTAACCATTCTTGATGTCACTGACGAAACCCTATACGACTTCGTCAAGCACAAAAAACATTCTAGAACGGCAAACTCGACCACGATCAAGAAAATTGTACGACGCATATTAGCTCTGTTAGAGCACACGCAAAAAGAAAATAAATTCCACAATCTACTTACCACTGACCCTAGCGCACATGACTTTCAAATTAATGCTACAGAGAATTTCTACAGACTTAACAGACGGACGCCACTGCGTTTTTTAACCCACCCCTGCATAGACGAGTTAAGGGATACTCCGACCGAGCCGACAAGCTTCATCCGCAATAATGAACTGAACGCATGGCATGAAGCAATTCATGACTACACACCCAACCAGTATCTAATTGATAGATGGTACGTCCTTGCCACACTACTTGAACACACAGGCAGCCGAATAGAAGAAACTATTAATATCCCAGCAAGCTCCATTATTAATGCCTATAAAAATAACGGCCCTGTAATAAACATCCCCGTTTTAAAAGGCAAATACAAGGGTTGCTTACGCCAGGTACTAATACCGAGGACCGAGCTTCAAGAAATCTACAAATTCGTTCTGCTCACTCGCTCCAACCATCCTCACAGCGAGCTTCATGACAGGATATTCGTTAGCGAAAATACTGGATATCCTCTGGCACGAAGCACCTTTAACTCCTATTACAACGTAGTCATCAAGGCTTCAAGACACGCAGAACTCCTCAAAGGTATCTCCTATCATAATTTCCGCCACCGGTACTTCACCATATTAGTCGCCAAGAACATCAGTACGCTTTCAAAAATATCGAAAGCCAATATTCTAGATGTAGCGATGGCCATCGCTCGCAAGGACTCATACCATGCATCCAAGAGCACACTCTCTACTTATATTCACCTCACACAAGATGCTGAAATACAAGACTTCCTAAAAGCAGAACCAAATGCGTCCACGACCCTCCAAACGATCCAAAGCATTGTCGATGCAACTGACGACAGGTCCTCTGATGAGAAGCTCGCGGCAATAACGGCATTGATAAAAGCCAAGTTTCCTTGAGATGCTATTCTTGCTATTCTCCTGATCAGTCCCCAGATACCTAGCGACCCTAGTTACACTCTTGCAAGTTAAGGCTCAGCTCGACCGCCTACTGCATGCCACAGCGCTATTCGGTCACCTGTGAAGCGGTGGCGTTTTGAGTAGCTGTTCGATAGGTTGTCGTATAGCCCAGCCGACAAGCCTTGTTTTCAATAGCACAGGCCAGCTAGGTCTTACCTACTCCAGTAGCACCAAGGCCAACCCCAACAACCCGGACGCCATGCTGGTGCAGAAACTGGTGCGCGAGCTGAAGCAGGACGGTACCCTGGATGTACTGCGCCATGGCTTCAAGCTGCCGAGGGTGAAGATCGAGGCGTGCAGTTTCAAGCCCGACCACAGTATGAACTCGCCCCCCTCAAGCGCTACCAGTGCAACCGCCTGCGCGTTGTGCAGGAGGTGTCTTACTCGCCGTATTACCGTGAGGGGGAGTTACAACCCGCGCCTCGATCTGGTGCTGTTCGTCAACGGCATCACCGCCGCCACACTGGCGCTGAAAAGCTAGTTCAAGCAAAGCGTAGAAAACGCCAAGCGCCAGTACCGCTACGACCGCCCGGTTAAAGACCCGCTGACGCGCAAGTCGGAGCCGCTACTGACCTTCAAACGTGGCGCGCTGGTGCACTTTGCCGTGAGCCAGGATGAAGTAGCAATGACCATCAAGCTGGCCGGCAAGGAGACCTTCTTCCTTCCGTTCAACCTCGGCAGCCTCGACGGCGGTGTGCGTGTATGCAAAACACCTGTACCCCCTGCTGCGCGTGGATCACCTCGATCAGGAAGACGTGGACGTGGGCGAACTGCAACTAACCCACTACCGCCTGACCAAGCGCGCCGAACATCAGCTGCGCATGCACGAAGAGGGCGGCGAATATGGCCTCAACCCGGCCAGCGCGCTGAGCAGCGGCAAGGCCCATGACCCGGAGAAGAAGCGGCTATCGGAAATCATCGAGGCGCTGAACGATATCTTCGGTACCGAAGTGAGCGATGAGGATCAGCTGCAGTTCTTCACCGGCATCGCCAATCGCATCAGCCGCCAGGAAGATGTCATGGCTCCGGTCAGCAACCACTAGGTCGAGCAAGTGATGCATGGCCTGTTCCCCAAGCGTGTGCTCGACACCGTGCTGGATAACGAGACCAAGAGCCGGGCGTTTGCGTTGGTGATTCTGAAGATGCTGACGGCAGCAGGCGGGCTGGGGCAAGGTAATAGCGGTGCGGCTGTCTGAACGTATACGTGCTCGGGTTAGATTTCAGACGGCTGTGGCAGAAGGCTTGAAGGGTCACAGGCGAGTTCGCCTGCGATACGGTAGAGCTTCTCAACGGTGATGTTGACCTCGCCACGCTCGATGCGACCTACATAACTGCGGTCGAGACTGCACGCCAGCGCCAATGCGTCCTGGGAAATCCGGCAGGTCTTCCTCTGCATTCGGATGCGTTCCCCTAACGCTTTCGCCAACTTATCCATGACCGTCTCAATTCAACTTGAGGCGGCACTATCGTGCGTTTGCGGACGCACGGGCCACGGATTATAATCCGCATTTTCGCGCTAACTCTTCTGGTGTCTCAATGAAATCGGCCTCGTTTATCTTCGACAGGCGTCTGTATGAGCTGCTTCAGGAGCCAGGGCGTACAACGTTTACGACCCGTGAACTGCGCGATGCTTATGCCGCTCGCTTGAGCGGCACACATTTCCGTATCGCCGATGTGCGCCGTTATGTGTATGAGCAGATTCGTCGACTAGTGCGCGCGGGCTGGGTTCTGCCGGACGAGGATCGTCGTGTTCGAGGGCAGGTCTACCACCTGCAGCCGATTCCGGTACATCTGCAACTGGAACTGATCGACAACAGTTTTGAGAACAGCCTTATGGCTGCCGGTGTGCCCGAACCAGACACGGCAGAACGCGACGTGGAAGCTTTGCCGCTTAAGTCGTCAGCCAATACGGATTTGCAGTTGGAGGCGCTCCACAAGGAAATCCGCTTGGACTTTCTCACTTCAATGGGCGAGGCAGAGCGATTCAAACTGCTTCTGGACGAGATGCCGCATTTGCGGGACAAGGTTGAAGGCGATTACCTGGAGGCCAGGGATCGCAGCTCTCGCCTCTTGGGGCATCTGCGCGCCATCGAAAAAACTCTCAAAACACTCGCTGCACCACGATGAGCAGCTCGCTACGGAACTGGCAGAACAGCTGCATCACCAGGGCGTTGGAGCACTTTACCGTCACGTCGCACTTCTTCTGCCAGGCAACGCCGGGAGCCGGAAAGACGCGCATGGCTGCAGAGCTGGCCAGCCGACTGCTTGAACAGGACAGAATCGATTTGGTGCTGTGCTTTGCGCCGTCCTGCCAGGTCGTGGAGGGTTTTCGTTCGACCTTTGCTGCTGTTCTAGGCAGGCGTCTCGACGGCCAGATAGGTGCCGTGGGCGCGGCTTATACCTATCAGGCTATGGAATACCGTGATGAGGGATTCTGGCAGCTTCTTGATGACTACCGGGTGTTCGTGGTCTTCGATGAGATCCACCATTGCGCCGGCCACGATCCGCTGCTCAGCAATGCCTGGGGGCAGCAGATACTGCATCGGATACAGGATCGGGCTGCCTTCACGTTGGCTCTGTCTGGCACGCCCTGGCGTTCGGACGACAAGGCCATCGCATTGGCTCGCTACTCTTCGCCCGAGGGGCATTTGATCTGTGATTACCGTTATGGCTTAAAAGATGCCATTGCCGACGACGTGTGCCGATCACCTCGCATTGTGTTGCTCGACAATCAGAAGGTGAAACTTACGGAAGAGCTTGGCGCGGATAGCTCCGTGAGGCTATTTCCCAGCATCGCCAAGCTTTTAGGGGAGTCACCTGTCACCTATGAGGAACTTCTGCGTCATGACGAGGTGATCAATCCAATCCTCGATCTTGGCTGCAGCAAGCTGAACGAGTTACGTCAGATCAAACCTGATGCCGCTGGTTTGGTGGTGGCCACAGACATCGAACACGCCCAGCAAGTGGCACTGGCTCTAGAAGCAATGGGTGAAGAGTGCCGCATCGTGACCAACAAAACCCCGGATGCGCAGCAGGTGATCAATGCATTCCGGTGCAGCGCCTGCCGCTGGATTGTGGCCGTCGGAATGATCAGCGAAGGCACCGACATTCCCCGCCTGCAAGTGTGCTGCTATCTCAGCCGTATCCGCACCGAACTGCATTACCGGCAAGTGCTGGGGCGAGTGCTGCGGCGCACAGGTGAGTCCGACGACCAGGCATGGCTATTCATGTTGGCGGAACCGACGCTTCAGGGCTTTGCGGAGCGAATTGCGGATGACTTGCCTGATGACCTGGCAGTTTTGAGCGATGTGCAGATGCCTGGTTTTACTCCAGGCTCCAGGTCTGAGCCGATGGGCACTTTGGGTCATGTCGCAGGTTTCGACGGTGCGGGGTTAGGTAGTGCAGAACCGGGTATTGGATCGCAGCCTACGAACATCATTTCGCTGGGTGGCTATGCAATTGAGCCCGCTTACCAGGTCAGCTTTTCCCAGCATTATCGGCAGCAGCTACTGGCTTGTTTTTGATGCTCAGCCAGTCGAGGCTGATCCAATGATGTTGGTGTTCATGAATCCATAACCGGCCGGCGTCGTGTGGAACGTAATCGTGAGGTGTGCATGGAGATTAAGTCGCAGGCATTGGTCGATGTCGTTGAGGGTGTGATCTGCGACGTGTGCCGCTCTGGCACGCGTATTCCCGGCTATGGTCCCCAATACGGCAAGCTTGAAGCCCAATGGGGATATGGCTCCCAGCATGATGGGGAGCACTACCGGGTGCATCTCTGTGAGCCCTGCTTTTTCAGGGTGCTGAGTGGGTTGCGTCGGGAGCGCATGGTCAATGGTATGTTCGGTGATGATCAGCCATTGGCTTCCGAAGATTTTGGTCTGGTCAGCAAAGACAACTACTGGGGAAAGAGCTGATTGTAGGATTGAAAATCCATCAGCCGCACCACGTCGAATCGCGGGCAAATGAGGGGTAAGCGCGCGACTTGCCCGTTCTGGTCTCGTAGGTTGGAATAACTGAATAAGGAGGTAGCCACTTTGACCCTTCCACATGAAAGAACCCGGAGTGTTGTCAAGACCGAAGCTTTTCTCCGCGACCTCTCTCGTAACACCGAACTACCTGATGACATTCGCAGCTATGCGAAAAGCCTGCTCAGGCACTACCCGTCCGCTGACCAAGTTTTCTCGCTGGGGCGCCTCGAAGAATGCCTGGTAAACGGCCCTCAAGATGATGAATATCGGCGAAGGGTAATTGCGTTCCATCAGCCGCTTTTCAGTTCGTCGCTAGACTTCACGCTATAGGCGGGAACGCCACGATGCTCAGCACTGATAAAGCCCAGTCGGTATCTGTCCAGGTTGCGCAACGGGTCAAGCGCCTACCTAAAGGGCAGCCGTTCAGCATCAGCCGTTTCACAGGGTTTGGAACGAAAAACGCCGTATCCAAAGCAATAGCTCGACTGGTCAACCGCGGCGAGCTCGAACGGGTGTATCGCGGGATTTATATGCGCCCGAAACCCGGACGTTACATTGCCAGGGCTCGCCCCAATCCGTGGACATTGCTTAGCCTGATTACCAGGCAGAAGCGTTTGTCTCTGCAGATCCATGGGGCCAATGCAGTCAGGAAATTTGGCCTCAGTACCCAGATGCCGCTCATTCCGATCTATTACACCAGTGGGGCCAGCCGATCAGTATTTATAGGGAAAGCTGAGATCCGGCTGGTACATGCGGCACCAATGGTCATGCAGCATGCCGGGACCGAGGTAGGGGTGGCTATCAGTGCACTGTTTTATCTCGGTAAAGGCGGCTCAACTCCGGAATGCATTACAGCGATCAAGAAAAGGCTCAGACCGGAAGACCTAGCCACATTGATGACCTGCAAACTACCGAAATGGATGAGCACGGTGTTGAAGGTTGAAGGTGTGAAATAGCGGAATCGCTGCCTTACGATCAGTTGCCCGCGCATGGGGGCATTGTCGTCAACGATCCCGGCGATCTCCCTACCGACCAGTCCCCTTGGAGGGTCAAGTGGCACGAGCCCGGTGCACGGCGAACGCCTGGGCACCGGGCTATCGCCATCACACGTAATGCTTGTTCCCTTTGCGCTCAAGCGGACGGCCTTTAAATACGTGCGGGCCGTCCATCGTCAACTCGACCTTGTCCCCTTTGCGGGTTAGCCAAGGCGTGGCTTCCGATCCAGTTTTGGAGGTAACGCCACTGGGACTGATGCGAATTTCGTCGCCATCGATCTCGATCGTCCCCAAGACGTAGGTGTAAACCAGGCTACTGAAAAATCCTCCTTTGCATTCGAAGGCACACTCTACGACCTCGTCCCCGTACCCCGAGCGGCGCTCTCGACGAGCACGACGTGACGATGTGTTGAGCACGCATATCCAGCGGGTCTGGGACGAAAACTTCCACGTCTACGGTGCGCGCAAGGTCTGGCGCCAACTCAGGCGTGAAGGCGTGGTAGCGGCGCGCTGTACGGTGGAGCGACTGATGCGTCGGCTGGGGCTCAAAGGCGTCGTACGCGGCAAACCGGTCAAGACCACCGTCAGCGACAAGGCGACTCCGTGCCCGCTGGACAAGGTCAATCGCCAGTTCCGCGCCGAGCGGCCAAACGCGCTCTGGGTATCGGACTTCACCTACGTCAGTACCTGGCAGGGCTTCGTCTATGTGGCCTTCGTCATCGACGTGTTCGCCCGACGGATCGTTGGCTGGCGGGTCTCCAGTTCGGCCCGTACCGACTTCGTTCTCGATGCGCTGGAGCAGGCCTTGTATGCCCGCCGCCCGGTCGATCAAGGTGGCCTCATCCATCACAGCGACCGCGGCGTGCAGTATGTTTCTATTGGTTGATGCGTCGACGGGGTAAACGAAAGAGTTACTAACCACAGGAGCTATAGCTCTGAATGTTCAGGTGAGCCCCTCCGCCATATGACGAAGGGGCTTATCTGTCTTAAATCACGCGTTTAACGCTCAGGTAATCGCCCTTGGTCTTCAGCGTGATGGTCACGTCGCGGTTGCTGCGGTTGCGCCAGAACCAGCCGTGTGTACCGTCGAAGATGGCGGTGAATTCACCCTTGTCGCCCTTGATCTGCTTACCCTTGCTATAGCTGTGGTAGTAGCCCTTTGGGCCGTTGTAGGGTTCGCCATGGGTGTCGTGGTTGACCGGAACACCATTGGTCGTCCACTCGTAGCTGACCGTGGCCTTGTCCAGCATCTCCAGTTTGATTTCACTGGCCTCGCCCGGCTTCAGCGTGACGGTCACTTCATCTGACTTCAGGGCTGGCTCAGGCTCAGCTACGGGTTCGGCCACAGGTGCTGCTGCAACAGGCTCTTGCACTACCGGCTGAACAGGCGCGGGAGCTTGAGCGACTGGAGCCGCAGCTGGCTGAACCGCTGCATCCGCTGCCGCTTCTTCGGCCAGGGTTATCTTCATTTCGCCCATCTGGGTCAGGCCGAGTACGCGACCAACGCCCGTTGGGTCGATGGCGTACTCCGAAGGCATCACCACGGTGACCAGTAAGGCTGCGGCAACACCCACGGCGATCACAGTGGAGCGCAGCAGTTGGTGGCTGGTAGGCAATTCGCTTTGGGTCGGAAGCTGGGTATTGAACATGCTGAGAATTCCTTACTGAGAGACGATCAGGCCGGTGAGCTGGTAACCCATCAAGAGGAAACCGGCGCTCATCATGGCGACGTTGGCGGTGTAGGCATGACGCCAGAAGCTGGCGGTGCGCCGCCAGTAGCCCATGACAATCAGGATGGCGCTCAAGGCCAGGAGCTGGCCGATTTCGACGCCGACGTTGAAGGCAATCAGGTTGGCGATCAGGCCATCTGCCGAGATCTCGTATTCCTGAATCTTGGTGGCCAGACCAAAGCCGTGCAGTAAGCCAAAAATCAGCGTAGCTGCCTTGGTATTGGGCTGATAACCGAACCAGCGCTGGAATGCCCCGAGATTATCGAGCGCCTTGTACACCACCGAGAAGCCGATGATGGCGTCGATCACGTAAGAGCTGATGCTGATTTCAGTCAGCACACCCAGCAGCAGGGTGACCGAATGACCCACGGCGAACAGGGTGACGTAGAGCCCCACGTCCTTCAGGCGGTAGAGAAAGAAGATCACCCCGAAGAGGAACAGCAGGTGGTCGTACCCGGTCATCATGTGCTTAGCGCCCATGTAGATGAACGGCAGTAACATCACCCCGGAGCTTTCCTGGATAAAGCCCTTGTCGCCCTCGGCAACAGCGTGGGCCAGTGCGTCAGGCATGCCGAGAAACAGCAATGCCGTGAACAACAGCAACAGTAGTAGCGAACGATTCGGACGCACAGCAGCTGCGTCCATTGCGCCCATAGATAGCGAATGCATAGTTGAGTCCTAAATTGCAGTGGTCTTGGGCCGCACAGCGGCCTGTGTCAGATCACGAATGTGGCGCGCGGTGGCCGCTCGATCAGGAAGATCGGGCTTGGAGGAATGGAGTAATGAGGGGCTGGTATCGGCTGCGCACGTTCTGGCAGCGTGCTGATGCTCAGCCGTGCGGTCAGGTGTGGTGTTTCATGCAGATGGTCGGCGGTCAGCGGCGAGTGGCAGTGATCCCCGTACGCCGCACAGGCCAGCGTCTCGTCACCATGCGCATGCGAATGAGCACCGTCATTGCCACCCAAGGCAGGCTGGCTCGACCCCATAAACAGCGCAGAGGTATGCCCGGCCCAGGCCATCAAGATGGCGAGAGCAAGCGCAAAAATCACCTTGGTGCTGATGGGATTGCTGAGCATGTTGTGGTTCTTTCGATGCCTAAGCGGGTGGCTTTTCTGGAGGGTTGGTCGGTTTGACCATATCCCCCCCTGGGGGATAGCATGCGAGCGTAATTCATCGACGCACGAGACTCAAGGCATGAGCGATCACGAACACGGCCACCAGCACCAAAGTCATGGCGACATCATCAAAAGGTTGAAAAGAGCGGAGGGCCACCTGCGCAGCATCGTCACCATGATCGAAGAAAGCCGGGCCTGCGTCGACATCGCCCAGCAGCTGCATGCCGTGGAAAAAGCCGTCTGCCAGGCCAAGCGTGTGCTTATCCAAGACCATATCGACCACTGCCTGGAACATACGGTCGAAGCACTTGCGATAGGCGAGCGCGCATCACTCGAAGACTTCAAGCAAATCACCAAGTACCTCTAGGCCCCTCCCATGTCGAGTTTCGCCGAACTGCTGCAACAGGGGGCCTCGCAGGCCTGGCTGTACTTCCCTAGTGCCATATTACTGGGTGCCTTGCATGGCCTTGAGCCTGGGCATTCGAAAACCATGATGGCGGCGTTTATCGTGGCCATTCGTGGCACGGTGAAGCAGGCCATTCTGCTAGGCCTTGCCGCAACGCTTTCGCACACCGCTGTAGTCTGGCTGGTGGCCATGGGCGGCATGTACCTAGGGCAGAATTTGGATGCCGAAACTACCGAGCCGTATTTCCAGCTCGCGTCCGCCGCCATCATTATCACTATCGCCCTGTGGATGCTCTGGCGCACCTGGCGTGGCGAGCAGATGTGGCGCTTCGAGGAAGGTGATGAGCATCAACACGAGCACCACCACGATGAAACGCAGCGCATCGACACCGGACATGGGCGTATCGAGCTATCGATCTTCGAGGAAAGTACTCCACCGCGCTGGCGGCTGAAGACCTTGAGTGGCCATGTCTGGCCGGCTGCCGAAGTGAGCCTGCTGACGACTCGCCCCGATGGACTGGCCCAGCAGTTTTGCTTCGTTGACCGCGGTGATTACCTAGAGTCAGTCGACGTGATTCCCGAGCCCCACGAATTCACCGCGCGCCTGAGTCTGGGCCATGCCGGACATTCCCACGACTATGACCTGGAGTTCCGCGAGCACGACCACGGTCATGAGCACTCCGAGCTGGAAGAGCTGGAGCTGTCGCTGGACGGCTATCAGGATGCCCACGAGCGGGCGCATGCCAACGACATCCGCAAGCGCTTCAGCAACCGCAATGTCACCACCGGCCAGATCGTCCTGTTCGGCCTAACAGGCGGGCTGATTCCCTGCCCGGCCGCGATCACCGTGCTGTTGCTCTGCCTACAAGTGAAAGAAGTCGCCCTGGGTGCCGTCCTGGTGCTGTGTTTCAGCATTGGTCTGGCCATCACCCTGGTCACCGTTGGTGCCGCCGCCGCTATTGGCGCTCGGCAAGCCTCCAATCGCTGGCCCTGGCTCGGTGCTGTCGCGCGTCGCGCCCCTTACCTGTCCAGCCTGCTGATCATTGGGGTGGGGATTTACGTTGGCTTCCACGGCTGGATCGGCCTGAACGCCTAGCCGATGTGGGAGTTATCCGGTTATTTCGGCCTGTTCTTCGCCGCCTTCGGTGCCGCCACGCTGCTGCCCATGCAGTCGGAGGCGGTGCTGGTCGGGTTGCTGCTGACCGACCGCTACGCGGCCTGGGCACTGCTGGCAGTGGCCACCACGGGCAATGTGCTGGGTTCGGCACTGAACTGGCTGCTGGGCCGTTCCATCGAGCATTACCGGCACAAGCGCTGGTTTCCCGTCAGCGAAGGCAAACTGAAAAAGGCCCAGCAGGCTTATCACCGCTTCGGTCGCTGGTCACTGCTGCTTAGCTGGGTGCCGATCATTGGTGATCCGCTTACCGTGGTAGCCGGTGTTATGCGCGAACCATTCTGGAGCTTTCTGTTGATCGTGCTGCTGGCTAAGACCACTCGCTATCTGGCACTAGCTGCCATGACGCTTGGGTGGTTTGGGTGAGCCTGCAGAAGCGCGACACCAACCTAGATCTGATCAAGTGGCTGGCGATGCTGACCATGCTGCTGGATCACCTGCGCTACATCTGGCCTGACAACGGATGGTTGTTCATCGTTGGGCGCTTAGCCTTTCCAATGTTCTGCCTGGGGATCGCCGCCAATGTCGCGCGCTCGCAAACAGGTGAGCTGTATTCCGATAACAACGTTCGCTACATGGGCTGGATGACTGCGTTTGCAGTGATCTCGGAGTTGCCCTATCGCCTGCTTTCTAACGACAGCAGCACGCTCAACGTTATGCCTTCGCTGCTGTTGGGCCTGCTTATCACCTGGGGAGCACATCACCGTGGTCGCGACGGTTTGATCCTGGCTTTGGCCGGCGTGACTGTCGCGGTGTTGATGCAAGAGAGCCTGATGTACGGCGTTTTCGGCGCACTGCTGCCGGCAGCGTTGCTGCTGGCCATTCAGCGCCCTGGGCTTGTGTGGCTATTGCCTGCCTCACTTTGCGTACTGGCCAACAGTCGCAACCGCTGGCTCGCCGAGTGGGAGTTGCAGCCCTATACGTTGCTGATCCTGGCCACAGCGTTCGCTGCGCCCTTAATTGGGCTATGGCTACTGCGCCGAACGCGCCATTTCAGGATCTGGCCGGTCAAGCGCTGGGGCTACTGGTTCTACCCTAGTCATCTAGTAGCACTGCACCTGATCCGCACGCTCAGCTAGCGTGGGTTCAGTTCAGAGCGTTTTCACACAGTCTGCTAGGGCGCCAAGGGCTGTCTGCAAACCAAAGGAGCACTACGAGGGGACAGCAGGACCAAGGAGCGAGCG